>JAPOZO010000064.1 GCA_026706025.1 Candidatus Poribacteria bacterium | reverse complement strand
TGGTGCAAACCCTCGCTATCTTCGTAGTAGCCCGCAGCGCGCCCATCATTACCAAGCGCATAGAAATAGGTGTTCTTTGCACCCGGGAAATCGTACGTCGTAAAAACGCCGTCAATGAGTGTAAAGGCGACCTCTTTTTCACCATCCGCCTTTTTCGTATAGCCGGCGTAATCCTCAAAGTCGGAACTCGCCGTCAACGCTAAGGAGTCTACACCCGGGACATCGATCGTCTCAAAGGTATAGTTAGCATTAGCGGACTCCACTGGAAGTTGTGCGTTTAGATCGCTGTTCATGGTGCCGATAAAATATCCGAAAGACACTATCACCGCACCAAGTACCATATGAGTCAGTTTAGTTTTCAGCATGTAAATTCTCCTTATTAAGTGCAGGGGTTTAGCGTCTCCCCGCAGGACGATAATGGCGACTATTCCTCACCGGAAGGTTCGCGGGTTTCAGCTTCTATAGGATCAGGAAAGGGTTGTAAAATGCCATCTTGGACGATGGATACCGTCGGATCATAGACACCACTGCCATTTTCATGAAAAGAAAACTTACCGATGATCGTCTCAATATCTTTGATGTTTAAAAGTGTGTCTTTGATGGCACCGGCATCCGTAGATTGTGCGTTGTTAATTGCTTGTGCTAAGATATTCGTTGCAACATAAGGGTTGTCTGAATCAGAATTCACAGGATTAAGGTTTTGCATCGGGAGGTAATTCTCTACGCATCGCTTTAGTCTTTCTAAATTCTTCAGCCACTGGCATATCGAAAAACTTTACCTCAGGCTCATGTTCCGAGCAGATTTTCTTTATAGCCTCAAGCGAGCAATTAAAAAACTCTTTACGCTTATTGACGAGATTCACTCTGTTTGCTTCAAATGCTCTATGCAAAGCGTTTTCTAAACTTGGTGCATCTTCAGAAAAAATAAGGGCATGCACATCGTATCGGAATGGCACTGCTGCACCAGACAATTCTCGGATTCGGTCTTCAGGATCTAAACGTCTTGTCAGTCCAATTTTATAGATGTCCTTACCGAATGAACCGATATTTGAAATGATATAGATATACCCGCTCCTCGTAACTTCTGCACGAGACAACACACGAAGCTTATTCCCTGTTGCTTCCCTCAGATCTTCCTCCAATTGGGTGATTTTATCTCTGAGTTTCTCGGTATTTTTGCGGTTATCTACCGATGCACTTTCAAATTCTTTTCTGGCTTCTGCTAACGCTTTCTGATAATTGGATTCTTCCTTCTCTGCCAGAAGTTTCGCTTTTTCAAGTTCTCTTTGTGCGCGTTCTTCTTCGCGCAACCGCTTTGTGATCTCAGCCCGTTCCTCTTTCTCTTCTTGTAATTTCTCTTGGTATTCATGAACCAAGTGGAGTTCGTCAAATTTTAGTTGCAAGTACCTATCAGATATTGAACATTGCAGGGTGGAACCGAGTTTGTTTATATCTGTGTACGCCTTGTTTATCCGTTTTTCTATACTGGAGATATTACTATACTTAACTTTGCTTATAATAGAGTCACAACACCCATTGAAGGCATTCGCCATGAGTTTGATTTTCTCTGTAATCATCTTCTGACCTTCTCTTCTACTTCCTTGAACAGTCCACTCGGCTGGACAAGTGATAGCCGTTTTCTCTCGAAACATCAGTTTCTGGGCATCGCGTATATTTTTTAGTCTTTCTTTGTACTCTTCTGCCGTCCCAAAATCATATAACGGTTCGTAAAGCCCATGCTGTTGCAGATCAAAATCATGTTCTACAGAAACCAATTGTAATTTTAGTTCCGAAAGGTTCTCTGAAACAGAATTCCTTTCGGTTTTTAGAGTATGAATTTTTTCTTGCACAGCTCCCTTAGACTTTATCAATTCGTCAAGTTCCTTTTTTCGTTTACTATTCGCTTCTTTTTCCTCTTGAGACTTTTTCAAAATTGCCCGAGCAGAGTTTAATTCTTCTGTCAACGAGAACAGTTTTTGAGAATGTTCGCCTATATCTGTCGAATGTCTGCTTGCAACCCCTTCCAGTTCTTCAATCTCAGACTTCAATTCGCTTTTGCGTACATCTAAATCACTTAATTCAACTTGAAGTTTCTGGATTTCACTTTCATAACCCTCTTTTTCTTGTAATTGTGAAGTCAGTCGACCAATTTCTGCTTCGTATTCACTAATACTTTTTCGTCTGTAATAAATAATTAGTGCGAAACTAACAACACCACCAACAAAGATTATAAAAGCAATTAAATATGCGACTTGTTCCGATACCATGTTCTACCTCTTTCTGTAAAGGCTTACATCTTTTTTTCTATCAATAAATGCCTTAAGTTCTTTAACTGTTCCCGGAAAAGTGAATGTGCCAGCGATAGGACGCTTAACATTACACCGAACCAGTATAGGAGGATCACCAGTTGCAAAACAGATACAGGCAATATTGGGACCTACTTGTGTGATCTTCGAAACCCTATTTCTATCGAGTTGATATGTTTGGCTACCGAGTTTGATTTCCATAGCAAATCTCCTTTTTTTACTTTTCATTTCTAATTTTTCAATAACGGTTAAGTGATCAATGTTTACCCCATCAAAGAAGTTGTTTTTGACTATTAAACCTATAAGTTCTTCATCGCTTTCTTGTCGTTGAGCGACGACAAACACATAACCCGTAAGTACGATTAGGATTAGCAGAACAGTGGGGAGTTTTCTCATTTGTTTTTGCCCCTCAAGGAACATTCTGTGCGCGGGGCTGTACGTTGATGCGTTTGATACACCGAAAACCGACTGAACTTGTATATTCCCCTGTTTTGTGATAGTTTCTATACCAATTCTGCTGTTCAAATCCGGGCCTGCGATAATTACCACCGCGAGATATAACGTCATCTATATCTCCCCTAACATGATCCCATTGAGTCGTCACAAATTCCGAGACATTGCCAGCCATATCATAAAGCCCATACCCGTTTGCGGGATACTGCCCAACTTCAACAAGTGATAAAACGGGTGTATTATTATCCGGGTTAAATACATTTAGGATGCCCGCATGATTGTAGTTAGCATGCGTTGGATCAATCTCGTTGCCCCAGGGGTAATTCTTATCTCTGAGTCCGCCGCGTGCCGCTTTTTCCCATTCAATTTCGGTTGGGATGTGTTTGCCGTGCCACTCAGCATACGCTTTCATTTCAGGGATCGTGAGTTGTGTAATAGGCTTTTTTCCAAAATAGCCGGATCTGCTTACCAAATCCGGGAAAATCTTCAGCGTCTGAGTCACCCGCGTGCTCTCATACCCCGATGCGTTGACAAAATCGAGATACTGCTCCCAGGTCACCTCGTGTATGTCCATGTAGAATGCATCTACATAGACGGTTTGTAGGGGTAATGCTGTTGCGGGGAGATGCGCTTTCCTTTGGACTGTGAACCATTCGAGCGTAACAGGGATCGTAGGCGGATATTGCTGTTTATACCGTTCTAACTGACTTTGTGATAAACCGATGGAGACCTCGCCAGCAGGAATTAACACCATATTGGCATCTACGATAGGTTCAGGTTCAGCTCCAGTTTCATCTTCAGATTGTATCCGTCTTGTATCCGTCATTATATCGGTGATTGGCATCCGACTTTGGTCACAGCCGAATAGCAACACCAAATGCGCTACAAAACTTAATAAAAGTAATCTTAAAAACATTTGGACATACCTCGCTTTAATCACGGTACACGACGAAACCGGTTGGGTCGGTGCCGTAAACCTTGCGATACTGCTCCACAAAGACCTGGTTTTTGGGCGAGTTATCTGTGATAAGCCACGAGGTGAATGTTATTGCACCTTCCACTTCTCGAATACAAGCTGTATCTCAGGCGTAAAAACGTTTCTGAATTTGCGTAGATTCTCAACATGCCATGCTTTGATGACTTTTAACTCGCTTGCATCGGAGTTAATGTCGCCATCGCGCTTGATATAAATTAGCGATGTTACTTGTCCGTCGCGCCGTTCCCAATATAAGGGAGCCTCGAATTTCGCGTTGATTTCGGATTCTCTTTCTTTGAGAACATCAAAGAAGTTTTGAGTTTTCTCCTCATCTGAAGGGAAATGAATCCACAGTCGCGTCTGCACGGTTCCCTTTTTAAATGCTGCGACATACCCAATTTGCGGAAAACCTGACGAAAAGTTGTAGTAATTGCTATTTTCGTTTTTTTGTGGAATACGGGCATTAGTAAACTTATGCCGTTCGCGGAGTTCATCTATCAGATCTTGAAAATAGGCAATATACTTCGCTTTTCTTTCAGAAGGAGTTGGAAGCAAATCATTGCCTCCTGAACTTGTTAGGGTTTTAAGAAAATCTAAGACTTGTTCCGTGCTCGGTTTGTGTCTACAAGCATCTTCTGTCGCCTCAGCGATGACCTCTATCAAATGTTCATTTCCTGTGTCTACCAACTCCTGCCACGTCAGGGGGAGCTGCCTTAATGCCTCTTTTTGACGTACCGCCTTGTTATAGTCACTTTCAAAGGCTTCAAACGCCACGCCCTTTTGTACCATAGCAAAACTCAAATATCTCTGAAGTCTGTAAACATTATTATCGCTGTCGGTATCACTGAGATTCAGTTCACAGACCAAGCGTTCATCGTAACTGCCCCTTCCAGATGGATAAAAGAATTTCCAGACCTCGCCATCGGTGAGTATGAGCATTGGAACGTTTTGATCATCCACATAGGAAAAAAGTTGTTCTTCTGCCCCCGCAAGGCTATCTACTTTTTTGGCTTCAATGAGGACAAGCGGATTTTGCACCTGATCGCAGAGGGCGTAGTCTACTCTTCCATTGGCAGTTTGGTATTCGCGACGGACAAAGCCAGGCTGCCACCCTAAATGCCGTAGTAATACATCTACAATCCCTTGACACACCTCTGCTTCATTGCGATATATCCGTTGTTGTAAACCGGTTCGTATCTTATCAATCTCAGTTATCAAAATTGTGCTTTCTTTTCTCATAATATCAATCCTTAAAAAATGGTTTCATATCCTACAGAAAAGTGTTCAATTTTTAGTCAATTGTAGCGTATTATAACAGACCCTAAAGAGGGTATCAAGCAAAAAATATTTATAGTGGATTTCAGAATTAATGAAACACGCTACAGCGAGCGAGGGTGCCTCGCCCCTACGAGTTCCGCCTTATCTCTTGGGAAATCTATTTCTTTTTCATCATTATGCCTTCAACGTGTGTGTTTTGCTTGGTGACACTTTCGGCACAACGCTGTCAAATCAGAAATGCGTTCGTTATAGATTCGTTTGTATGTCTCGTGATGGACTTCTGTGGTACTGTCTCTACGCTGAAGGAATGTGTGGTGCTGCGGAAGAAAATAAAAGTTTGTTCTACATAAAGAGATATCTATTAACAAAAATAGTATTAGGAGACAAAAAGTAGAGTTTCCGCTCTGTTAATCCTCTCAATCCGTCTTATTAGCTTCAAAATCTGATGGGTCTACGGATTGGAGGGTTCCCTGCTTGTCAAAGATGAAATTGCCTGTTCCAACATGTCTAATACTCAACCGAAAATAACCCCTTCCATAATGCGTGACCCGAACATCTCCAATTCTTGTGGACCCCATGCCATCTGCGTCGATGGATCCCTCATTCCCATCGGTATCTCGTAGGATGTATCTGCCCCGTTCTCGCTTGAATTGATAGTTACGCTGCTGTAGATAGTTTTTCACGATTTCAGGATCGTTTTTCCACAGGATTTTCTGTGTTCTTTTTTCAGTTTGTTCGGCGACGGTTTTCTGCCAGTCCCATAAGAGGACTGTTCCATCTTGACTGCCGCTTGCGAGCGTTTTACTGTCTGGAGAAAACCTTAAGGTGTCTATCGGTGCGGTATGGCCAGGGACAGTTTCTAAGCTGCTCCCAGTTTCCACTTCCCAAATCGCTATTCCATATCCTACACTTTTTCGTTTTGGAGCGATCAGGAATTTTCCATCCGGTGAAAATTGTAAAACATCAGCGAAGTCTATTATATTAGCGGCACTCAATAAATTTTCCGAGTGAATTATGTGTTGTTCTGCAATATCTGTTGATGTTATTTCCGATAAAACAATACCGTACATGTGTTCGGTAGCAAGGGATGTGCTATCGGGTGAAAAAGCCAACGAATTTGTCCAATCCGCTCCGGTTGTGAAGGGTGTCAGTTCCCCTGATGTAGCGATGTCCCATACTTGTGTTCGCACAAAATAGCTGTACATAGCAAGGAGGGAACCGGAGGGTGAGAATTTTAATTTACTTTTTGGAAAAGTGCTTCTGGTGTTCAGGCTCAATAATTTTTCCTGTGTGCGTGTGTCCCAAATCTCTATTTTCTGAGCATTGCTATAAGCCATTGCGACTTTTCCATCAGCGGAGAATGCGACAGATATGGGAGCGATTTTTTCCTTTAATTGAAAAGTGAAAAGTTGCTCGCCGGTGACTATATCCCAAAACTGAATAGGTCTTCTTTTTATGAGTTCCGAGTTTTGGCGTGTATCATAGGTGTTAAATGCCAATCTATAGGTTTGTCCACGATTGGCAAGCAGCCGCCCGTTCGGAGATAATACCAATATCTCTGCTATATCGCTTTGGGCACTGGCGAAGTTAATCAACTCTTGCCGCGTCTGTAAGCTCCATATATCTACTATGCCGTTAAAGGCCGCGCTTGTTAGGGTTGCCCCGTCTTCAGAAAACGCTACAGTTTTAATCCATTGGGTGTGTCCTGCTGTAAAAATCTCGATTTCTTGCCCATTTTCTTGGTTCCAGAATCGGATTGTGCCATCGTAGCTGCTACTTGCAAGCGTTTTTTCATCGGGTGAAAAGGTGAGTGTAGCAATGCCGTGCGTATGTCCGCTAAGAGTGGCGCGTTGCTGCTGTGTATCTATATCCCAGAGTTTTATGACTTTATCTGTATCGCCGATTGCTAAGGTTTTTCCATCGTCGGAGACTGCGGCAGCCGTAATCCATCCGTGATGCCCTTCGAGTATCCCTAATTTTTTTTGTTTCTCGGTATCCCACACCTGTACTGTTTTGTCGAAACTCCCGCTTGCGAGGATTTTTGCATCGGGTGAGAAGGCTAATGCCGAAATTGCGCGTGGCTTAGGTTTATCAACGAGGTCCTCTATAAATTTTCTGAGGAAACTGCTCCGTTTGCCGAGGGTTGCGTATTTTTCGCCGGAAGCAGCTTCCCACAAGTGAATTGTCCCATTATGGTCTGCATTTGCGAATATATCTCCTTTTTTTGGGAATGCGACTGCTGTGCCAGAAATCGTAACTCTATTCACTATTTCCATCTTTCCGTTGGTGTTTACATTCCAACGGATAATTCTATTAAACGTATCCATGCCAATGAGTTTATCCTTATGAAATGCCAAGGCTTTGACGGAATTACTAAGGTCGGTAAGTGGAATTGTTGTTAATTGGGTGCTGGTATCCATCTCCCATAACTGAACAACAGGGTTGTTATAGCCGCCGCTTGCGAGCATTTTTCCATCTGCCGAAAAAGCAAGTGCATTGATGCGTCCGGTATATCCATTAGATAGAGATGTTTCTGTTCTATCTGCGATATTGTATATCCATAAACCGACATCTGTGCCAACAACGAGCCGGGCACCATCCGGTGAAAACCGCATGATGTTAACGCCACCTTTTCCGAGGCGTGCGATTGCATTTTCTGGTAAGTCGTTGTGTCTTTTATCTTCTGCCCAACTGTTTGAAAGCATTGCGGCAATCAATAGCAACGTTGTGAAAAAAAATGTGGTTTTCAAGATAAACCTCCATCCATCCGATTTTTTTTTTGAATAAAAAACGTATAAATGTATAATAGGATACACGTCGGGACGATTTAATGAAATATTTAAAATAAATGTCCCTGGGATAGACGTTTTCGATGAAAAAAGTCAATTTTGTTGGCAGTACATAGATTACCATTAAGGAGGCAAACGGTGTATAAACAGATAGGTTTTATATTCAGTTTCGGGCTTGCATTTTTGCTGATCGTTTCTCCGTTCGCGATGGCGGAAACTGATGCAACCGAAGAGACAGCAGAAGCAGTTGAGGCTCCAGAACCTAAGAAAAGCCCGATTAAGGTCGGTGGGGCAATGCGCGTAAACTACGCCTATGGTGCTTACGGCGATGAGGAGAACCCACATCCCCGAGGCGAAAAAATCGGTGATGTTGACCTTGAGATTTTTCGCCTCAATGCTGATCTTGACTATAACAACATCATCAGTCGGCTTGAATACCGGTGGTATGATGGCTACAGCATGATACACACTGCTTGGTTGGGGTACAATCTCGGTGATTTTGGTACACTTAAGGCGGGAATTGTGCGGGTGCCCTTCGGCCCGACTGCTTACGGCGTTTCGACAAGCTGGTTTTTTGACCAGCATTTTTATGTCGGACTCGCCGACGATATGGACTTAGGGGTCATATGGAATGATACCTTTGATAAACTGACGCTTGACGTAGGCTTCTACCCTATGAGTGACCCTCAGTTGATAAAGTATGGCAGTCTGGCGAGTTCTCGCTACAGTTATGATGTCGTCAAATGGGAAGAAAAGGCCGATGCGACAGGAAACGTTGAGTGGGGTGCAGGTGAAAACGGATATGATGAACTATTACAATTTAACCTCCGGGCAATCTACGCACTTGAGAATATCGGGGATTTCGGTGTTTCCGCACAATACGGATTGCTAAAGGGAACAAACGTGGGAGACGATGATAGTGGTAACCACTATGCTGTCTCTGCTCACATGAAGAATACTGTTGCGGATTTCACGCTCTTCTCGCAATTCTCCTATTATGCCCATAATATCACTGATGATACGCCTTGGGGCACGGGAGACTTAATTCCGATGGGTGCTTATGACTTCGCTTGGCCCGTGGCATCGACAGGATTAATACCCGCGCTGTCGCTACGATACGGTGGTATAGATACTTCAAGTATCTCATGGATTGACAGTGTTACGCCTTATGCTGAATGGAGCACTATCCTCAAAACTGTTGATGATTACAACGCCAGTACCCTTGTGACACTCGGTGCAAGTTGGACGGTCTTGGGTGCGCTGTATGTGTATAGTGATTTCGCACTTTCCGACGGCAACTTCTTTGTTGGCAACACCGGAGATGACTATGGGAATATCCTTACAGGGGTCAATCATGTGGGTGCCAACGGAAATAACAGATGGCATTGGCGACTTAATTTCAACTTCGGCTACTATTTCTAAGTAGTTATCAGTTATCAGTTTTCAGTTAAAGGGTGACACCGTAATAATTTACTGCTTGCTCAAAGTACTACAAGTTTGGAGGGATTGTTACAAATTGCCCTTAACTCTCACTGTGAGGTAAATGGTAGCGGTTAATGAAAAAAAGGAGAATTTAGAAATGAACGAAGAAGGCAAACACCTCGAGAACAACACCAAGATATTTGGGTTGACACCGGTATTCCTCGTTTCCTCAATTACCATCGTCATTTTTGTTATCGGATCCCTCGTATTTCGCGAAGGGGCAACAAACGTCTTCGGGGCTTCCCGCAAGTGGCTTACGACGAACTTCGACTGGTGGTTCATGGACAGCGTCAATCTCCTTGTGCTTTTCTGTCTCTTTCTGATTGTCTCTCCACTCGGCAAGGTTCGCATCGGTGGAAAGGAGGCTGTCCCTGAATACGCCAACCTCACCTGGTTCGCTATGCTCTTTGCAGCTGGTATCGGTATCGGGCTTCTGTTTTTCGGGGTCTTGGAACCTGTCCAACACTTTATGAGCCCTCCCCTCGGCGGTGAAGCAAAAACCGATCCTGCCCTCGGTATCGCGGCGACGACGTTTCACTGGGGACTACACGGCTGGGCGGTCTATGGCGTCGTCGGACTCGCCCTGGCATTCTTCGCCTACAACCGGGGACTGCCGCTCACCATCCGATCCGCGTTCTACCCGATCCTCGGTGAGCGCGTTTGGGGCTGGCCGGGTCATGTCATCGATACGCTCGCCGTCTTCGCCAGCTTGTTCGGGCTCGCCACCTCACTGGGCTTAGGTGCACAGCAGGTGACCGCCGGGCTCAATTACCTGTTTGAAGTGCCGGCGACCAACACCACCATGGTCGTGCTGATCGTCTGCATAACCGCTGCCGCACTCATCTCCGTGTTGACAGGGCTGAATATCGGCATCAAACGCCTCAGCCAGCTTAACGTGATCCTGGCGTTTCTGCTCTTGCTCTTCATCCTCGTCGTCGGACCGAAACTCGCGATCTTCAAAGGCGTATTCACCGGGCTGGGTGCCTATATCTCCAAGCTAAGGCCCCTCAGCAACTGGGTCGGCCGTGAAGACACAGGGTTCTTGCACGGTTGGACAACCTTCTATTGGGCGTGGTGGATCGCCTGGGCTCCCTTCGTCGGCACCTTTATCGCCCGAATTTCAAAGGGACGCACAGTTCGAGAATTCATCACCGGCGTGCTACTTTTACCAACACTCTTGTGTTTAATCTGGTTTAGTGCCTTCGGCGGCACCGCCCTTGACCAGTTCATGAGCGATGGCTACACCGGGGTGACCGAAACGGTTGAAGCCTATACACCAGAACTCTCGTTGTTCAAAATGCTTGACAAATTGCCGATGACGACGCTGGTGTCCTCCATCGCAATGCTGCTGACGATCATCTTTTTCGTCACCTCATCTGACTCTGGCTCGCTTGTGATTGATACGATCACAGCAGGCGGCAAGTTTGACGCACCGGTCTCTCACCGAGTGTTCTGGTGCTCGGCTGAAGGCGCTGTTGCTATCGTGCTGTTACTTGGCGGCGGTCTGAGTTCTTTACAGGCAGCCTCCCTCGTCACAGGTTTCCCCTTCGCTATTATCCTATTAGGAATGGCGGTTTGCGTCTGGATGGGGCTCCGTAGCGAATTGGACAAGTTGGACTATTAGTGCTTCAATGTTGAGTTTTAGGGTAAATTTGGTTCGTAGTAGTGCAATTCTGGGTGAGTACACCGCAAAATCGCACTACTACGAACCTGCCCTCAAGTTCAAAGTTGAAAGACTACAACTGGCACTCTTCAAAATGTTTGAAGGACTTCCGTGGACAACGCTCCTCTCCTGTATTCGGTATGACGTTGACGATCATTTTCTTCGTCACTTCGTCGAACTCAGGCTCTCTGATTATTGACATTATCGCAGCCGGTGGCAAGGTTAACGCCCCGATACTACAACGTGTGTTTTTGTGTACCGCAGAAGGCTTAGTGGCTATCGCACTCCTCCTCGGCGGAGGACTGAGATCGTTAGCCGCTTCCCTTGCGACGGGCTTCCCGTTCGCGATTGTCCTATTAGGCATGGGAGTCTGTTATCTTCAAAGGTAGGAAAATATTTTGCACACTCAAGCGACACGATGGACACAGTTTATCACGCCACTCGGTGGGATTGTTGCGTTTGCCTGTTTCTTTCTGCCGTGGGTGGAAAGCGGCGCGCCATTCATTTTCATTATGTCAGGTGTTGATTATTTCCTGTTTGATGATCTTATACTACATGTTTTCCCTATTGCAGTTGCTTTTATCACAAGTGCCGTAATTATTAGTTTGAGCCTATACATGGTAATCCGTCGGACCCCTTGGAAGTCCAAAGTGCCAATCCGTATATGTGCTGGTATTGGACTCTCGCACCTGCTAACGGTGTACCTTGGGCATGTAAGGATATCACAGGTGCCGGATATTAATAATTACTCCACTCAATTGGGTTTTTGGGGGACAGTTATAGGGTTTGTAGTCGCTATCATGGGTGTTTGTTTAATCAGGAAAAAAGATGTGAACGGGGCCGCCGAAGTTTCTGTAGAAGCAAGACACCCGTGGTCTATCATACATGCTGGCGGAATGCTTGCACTTGTTTGTGTCTTAATGCCCTGGGGCGGAATTGGTGATCCAACAGGTAGATCAGGTTTTATTGTTGTGTATTCGCACCCGTTGATCATGTTTGTTTTTGTGGCATCCACGGTCACCGTTGGTATCAGTTTCTACGCATTGGCGCGGGATCCCCATTGGAGATTAAGAGCACCCGTTTTCGTGAGTGTGGGCATTGGACTTGGAATTCTTTTATCGTATTGTGTTAGTTCCTATATTCAAGAGAATCAAATGCGAAATTTCTTAGAAGGGACCCGTAGCGAAGCGGCTAAATATTATTCTATCAAATTTGGTTTTTGGGGAACAGTTATCGGATATGTCATCGCTGCAGTTGGGGTGTTTTTAACCAGACGAAAAAATAGAGACATGCGAGTAGAGGTCCCCACAGCATCTGGATAACATTCTCCGTTTTGTCATTGACATTTGCATGTAATGAACTTCCATAGGTAAAAGCGTGGCGTTACTGCCTGTATCGTGGAGGGAAACTCCCCTATGAAATACATCATCGACTTCATTGAGGCCTCAGATTTCTTCATAGATTGGCTGCTGTCCTGGAGATATCAGGGCGCGTTTTTCTTCTTTCTCGTCGGTAAGTGTGGTCTCGCATTCATTTAACCGCTCCAATTGCTTTTACAGATCGGCGACGTGATTTTCGAGTAAAGCGATTTTCTCTTGTGCTTCAACGTTGGTCCTCTTCACGTTCCTGGGACATGCTACGGTGGGTCAGAGGAATACAAAAACCTAAAGTTATAAAAGTGTTTAACTGCTAATTGCAAGCTGGGGGACACATGAAACTAAAATTAGGTGTTCGTGAAATTGATATGGATAGAATAGCAAGAATTAACAAAAAAGGATATAACATAGCAATAATAACTTTGACAAATGGGGATGAAGTCAAAGTTGTTTGCAATTATTCTGCTGAAAACTCTTTGATTTGTTCCTATGCTGGGACATACGAAGAATTTAAATCGTTTGTTGAAATATTTATTGATCTAACTGGATAACAGGGTTGTGAAGTAACAATCTAATTTTCGCGTATCATTTTATTCGGGCGAGAAAAATGTTCCTGCTTTCTAAGGGATCCTGAAGCGAAACGTGTCGTCCGTGACATCAACGGACAAGACACAGCAAAAACTTTAGCACTTTTTCAGAAAGCCGTTGTCGGTGAGCTGCCATGTCCGTGCATTGGAAAAGTCATCAAATACTCTTTTGCCATCTTCGAGGGCTGTGAAGAGGCGGAGAAGGTATGCATCCGCGTCGCTCTGAGACGCGAAACGTATCTCAAAGGTGTCCGTATTGGAAAAGTCGCCTCTGACATAGAAACAGACAAAAACACCCGCTTTGTGCCACTTCTTTTTTGTCAGTATCTTGTGGCAGTGGTCTAAATTGATCGACCAATCAAGGTCTGTGATAATAAACAAAATGTATTGCCTTACTTTATCTCTCCAGCACGAGGACAATCGACAGTAGCAGTGAGCATGCTAAAATGGGGATGAGCGTGCAGAGAGCACAGAAGGACTTTATCGCATCTTCGGGGGTGGGTTTGACACTGCCACCCCCCGTAGCAACACGTCTTAAAGAACGGGTCGTTGCATCTATTTCAGCGTTTTGGTGAGTGCCGAGATCGCAGCGTCCTCGCTCTTGAAATGTTCAAAAATCGTCACCAGCCGACTTAGGACGAGTAAACTCTTAATGTGTCGCCCAACATTGATAATACCGATACGACTTTTCAGCTGTGCAGCGATAATATGTACATTTACCAGCATACCGAGGGCAGAACTATCTATTTTCTGAACATGCTCGAAATTGATGAGAAAGCAGGGCGTTTCAGAAGCATCCAATAACTCTAAGGCGAGTCGCTCTCGCAATTGCGATACCGCAGGACCGACAATTTTTCCATTGGGTTCCAAAATCGGAATGCCATCTTTCAGACGCATTATCATTTTCATGGGGTTCTCCTTTGTCGCTTTTTTCGGATTCCGTAATACACGCCATATTCGGTAACGCAGCCCCCGCTTCAATGAAAGAACGTGTTGCGAGGGACCCGTCGGCGGTGTTCCGCGTCGATCGCCGGTGTTTCGAGTGTCGGCAGATCCATTGAGAGTGCCGCCACCGCATCTGCTTCGTCGTCGAAACACTCAAAGAGACTCGCCAGGCGACTCAAGACGAGTAGATTGTTGATGTGTCTGCTGGCATGGATCACTGCGATGCGCCCCTGCTTCTGCTTTGTTAGCGTATAGGCTTGCATCAGCACGCTCAGTCCGGAAGAGCTCATCCGCCGTGTGTCTGACAAGTTGATGAGGATGAGAGGCTGATCGAAAGCCTTGACTTCGGGTAAAATGGAGTCCTGAAAATCTCTGATGTTCGGCTCTCTATTGAGTTTCCCCTGGGGTTGAATAATGACGACCCCGTTTTCATATCGGACGTGCGTTTCCATAATACATCTCCTTTTTTCTGCGATGGGTATCGCGTCGCTGCGTCGGCATCAGAGCAAATCTGTCTGCAAACGCTCGTAGGCGTTTTTGAGTTTCGAGATCGCACTTTTCAGAATCTGGCTGACTCTACCTTTCGACACACCGAGTACCTCGGCGATGTCTTCACCGATGTAATCGTCAAAGTATTTCAGACGGACGGCTTTGCGCTCCTTGTCTGTCAGCCGCTTGAGCATGAGCGGAAGGCGTTGCCGGAATTGCTGGATGTGAATTTCATTGATGACCGAATCTTCCATAGATTCAGACTCACACGCAGCGTTGTAGAGTGCCGCTGTGAGAGAGTTAAAGCCGGGTGGCGGATCGGCATCGGGGTTCGACACCGACACATCAACGAGCGGGAAGGTGAGATATTGCAGCTCCTGCCGGCGTTGTGCCCAGAGTTTGGTACACACCTTGGCTTTGATGAACGTGATGAAACTCGCGCGACTCGGATGAGCGGGATCGTACTTCGGGGTCTCTTCAAGAATGGTGAGATAGGCGAGTTGTCGAAAATCGTCTTGGCGGGTTTGCAGGCAAGCATCGCCCCGCGTCGCACACGCAACACAGTGGGCGATGGAAGCCTCTGCTGTTAGCACATCGTCGGGATTGATGTAGAAAGGACACTGCCCATGGTTACCTGGATGGCTATAGGCTCTCATACAGCACCTCCTTGAGATGTTTCTGCGTTCCTGAATGTCTTACGAAAGAGCTTTGTTATAATATATACGCACCGCCGAAAAAAGTTTAGTTTTTTTTTTGAATGCGTCTTTTATCGAACTCACAATGTAAGAGTTGGTTGTGCCTCCTGTCTCTCTTTTTCCTTTGCTTCTTCTTCCAATACTTTATCTATCTCATGCAAAAAATAAAAAAGCTTAATCTCTTGCCGTTCCTGCAAACCCAATTCGCTTATATCCGCAATGAGTTTACTGACTTTCTCACGCACTTGATAGAGCCTTACGCGATTAGAACCCGCTTCGCCACTTCTTTCCAAAATAAATCTAATGCTCTCCACCCATTTTCCATCGAAATATTTTTTACTTAACTCTATGACTGTTTCTTTTTCAGCAGTCGCTGTAATCCAGTCTCCTCTCGCAATTCTCATAAGTTCTTCACCTAAGAGTCTTTCGATTTCACCTTCCTTCAATTCTTCAGGCTTGTGTCGCGAATAAAATCCTCTGAAGGGAATATCAGATGTCCCCTCACGATATAAATATAGGTGAACTCTAACAGCGATACGTTTATCCATGGAATTGTGACAAATCACCTTCAGGGCATACGGTGCTCCATCGTCCACGTAGTATATGAAATTCTGTACCAGAAATTCAATGCGTATACGTGCACCGTATGTGGAGATTTCCATCTTTGCTGCAAGAGATTCTGGCTCAGTAAGGGGTGTCACATGAACAATCCCCTTCGTCTCTCTTTCACTGAACGCCTTGAGTGTCTCCAACACTCGGTCAAGCAAATCATAATGTTGAATAAGGTCATAGCCGAGTATTGCATTTTTAGGTGTAAAGTTTTCCCATACAACCCCTTCATATCGTTTTCTGACGACCTGAATCGGGATACGCACCCCTTTCACAGGATCCACTTCCGCCCCAATATCGACATAACCGTAAGGCTCTCGGACGATGACAGATTTGTATTTATTTATTCCGTTTCCTATCCGAAAATCATGAATCGTGAAAGTGGGAATTAACTGACGCAGTTCACCGATAAATCCGGACCATATTTCCCATTCCCGTCCGTCCCATTTTTTTTCCCCTATCTGTTCCATACATGTCCCTCCGATAGGTCATAGCTGCTATAGTAAAGCCCGAAACCAAAGGAAGGGGTAGTTTCCTTTGGTTTATAATCGGCGAAATGCGAGAAAAATCGTTCAACAGGCGATGAGACGTACCATGTGATCGTCGAACCGAAATGGATGTTGTCGTCAAGAATGCGCCGCATGAGTTGTGAGAACGTGAAGAGTTTGAAACGTTTCGCGCCAGCCGTATAGCCTTCATTGTGCAGAAAGGTGGCGTATTCGGCATCCGATTCAGCGAGAAACCGGTAAATCACACCCTTCAACAGGGGGTATAGTTAATCGGGAGTGTGAGTCGATCAGAAACATCTATGATATTTTTCAGTCGCATATTTTCCTCATTCGCATTGTTGCTCCAGATAAGCCTCACTGCGCACTGCAACTATGAGGACAGCTGCAACGTCTTCAGACAATCCCATGTGCTCTCCAAACTTTTTAGGGGCGTAATTGTGTAGCCATTCAATGATTTTCAGGTGCATAATTTTACAAGGTTTCATTCCTGTTTTTCTGCGCCTGTGAATTGCCATTTTCGACGACCACTATCATCGGTATCAGGTATGACGCGTTCAAGTTTACCATCAGCCTGTAAACGGTAAAGTGAATCCCGAATCGTTTGATACGGAAGGTCTGGATCAAGCGATCGTGGAAGTCCGAGTCTGGCACTGACTTCACCCGGATATAAGGGTTCGTTGGTTCGAGAGAATACTTCTAAAACCGCTTCATCTAATTCATCGAGTGCGGATTGTGCTTTCTCGTGTAAATCGTTAAATATCATAGCAGAGTTTCTGTTTGTGTTTTTAGTTAGAGGTTGCATTGTTTACTTAAGCATTGTTTCCCGATTCCATTCGGTAGTGGTAGGGACAGTCTCAAGCGAGGCAGATGGAATTCCCTACTAAACAATGCTTCTCACATTATACACGTTCTGACGGAAAGGGTCAAGAATTCTCACATGCCCTATTTTTCTAAAAGACCTTTAAAAGAACCGTGGCTATGATACTGCTCAAAGAGCATCTCGAGTGCCTCACCTAAGAGGTCTTGAATGGTGGTGTCGGTTTCAAGTGCGATGCGTTTGAGGCGGTAATGCACCTCTTTGTCAAAGTGCCCGGAGATGAGTTTTTTCCCTTGGCGTGTAGAGGTGCGTTTCTGCGGCTGCGCGGGCGTGTCAATGATGGCGAATGTAATGTCGTGTTCAGCGGCTTTCTCGACGACTTGTGGCAGCCGTGAAGCGTGTGCGGAGATGACGATGGGGTATTCACTGTTCGGGGTGTTGGCGTTCTTGAGAATATCGCCCCAGCCAGCGGCATACCCCTGTAGATCGAGGTCAATCAGGGCGGTGGTATGTCCAGCGAGCGTCGCGGCGACAGCGAGATGGATCGAGAGCGTTGTTTTGCCGATGCCCCTTTCTGTCCGACAATTGCGACTGTGGACATTTGATCTTTCATCGGATACCTCCCTTTGTGTGTATTCAAATATACAAGGCTACAGGTATTATTGTCCGATTATATACACATAGTATTGTATTTATGGATACATATACATTACAGAAAATATACGATGGATTTTCGGGGCGTGTTACAAAAAATAGATTTGACTTTTCGGTGTAAGTGTCGTATCCTATTGTTAATTTGAACTTTGGGCGTTCCTGTCCAAAGCCTCATCCACCTCTTCAAGCAGTTTGACGGCAGTGGTAGTTACCCGAAATATTCTTTTCAAAACCCATTGAGGGGCGTGTTTTTACGTTTCTATGTCCATGCGTATTTCAACGATAGATGCTTACGTTATAGAAGTGAGTGATGACTGGATGACGGTCGCGACGGTCCATCAGCGGGTCCTTGATAAAATTCACTCTATCCACGAAAGAGGTGTCTCGATGCCTTCTTTAGAATTGATCGAAAAGCGTTTGCAGGTCATTGCTGAGACAGACATCTTTGAAAAGAAAAAGATCTGGGGCAAATACGGCGGTTTCTACTATATGTGGCGGAAAAACCGTAGGCATCACGGGTGATTCTCAAGCGGGAACGGCGCGGCACTGCGACTGTTTAAATTCACGGTCGCGCCTGTGAAACATGCTGGCATTTAACGCGATCCACAATCCGGCGTACGGAGTGTATCTCGGTGTCTACATCGTCGATGAAATCATCTTCTAATGCGAGGAGAAGCCCGATCAAAGCATCTTCAGCCTCTTTTTTGCGCGGGTATGTTGAAGGAATGGAGGCACAGAGCTCCACACAGAGTGCTACGGCATTCCAGAAGGTTGAAAGCTGTGTAGATCTTGTTTCCGCTTGTAGATGCCCCACGATGACTTCACCGTAAGCTTCAAGTGTTTTTACAGGTACATCGGCGTGGTAGATTCGCAAAACAGTTTCTCGGGGCGCACCGGCAAAAATATTATATCTTGTTCCTTGTTCGATGGCGAACTTTTGCTCGAAGGCAAGTGCTTGGTCAGGGGAGATGTCTGGCAATAAAAAGAAGTTGTAAAACCCATTGGAATCCTCAGAGAGAACGCGAGCTTCGGCGTAGGTGTAAGTTTTTATCTCGGATGTCTCTTTGAACGTGTGGCTCTGTTGGTGAATTGTGCAGCCACAGAGAATCACAACGAGTAAAAGGCACAAAGTTTTAAACATTGGAATACCCTCCTTTGGGTATTATAGACAAAGAGCAATAATTCTACAAGTAGATAGAAAAAAATGACACGAAGTCTCGGTACGCTCGGAGATATGATGGGCAGTGCGCCGTGAATGTCCAAAAATGAACCGATAACGCTTGAGGCGTTAGCGGGTCGTCTCGAAACGCTCGAAGCCGCGATGCAGACTGTAATCACCGAACTCACGACACTTATTGGGATTCAGATGGATCACAGAAAACGGAAAAACGATTAAGGGACCAACCCATAAAAGAAGGAGTCATCATGCAAAAGTTACATGAAACGCCATTCGTTGTAGATGAACTGAAACTTATTCTCAAAGAAGATTATCCGTATTTGGAATATAGTGAGTCCATGTCTAAACGATTGTCGGAAGATTTTTTGGAGCAAGTCAGGAATGATGCGCTCTATGTAAGGATAAAACCGAGAGAAGAAAATACGAAGCGTAGCCGTAGTGTTGTTGACGATATATGTGAGAAGTTATCTAAAGCCATAAATATCCGACTTATGTCAGAAGTGTGTCCATCGGCACGGTTTTACAAAAGCGGTTTGGAAACATCTCGGCAAAATTTAGATACCGAGTGGACAGCGTTTCGTTTATACAAAGCAATGATATACCAAGACCCTAACATTCACCACGGTGCGACAGTGTTTGACGGCACGCGGGTGCCGATACACACGCTCATTCATCACCTAAAGTCAGGAGCAAGCCTTGATGAGTTTCTTGAAGGGTTTCCTTCTGTGTCGCGAAAGCAGGCTATTGAATTTTTAGAATTCGCATTGACAACCGCAATTGAGGCATACGCTGCACAAAGGAAATCAAAGTAATATGCGTGTTCTACTTGATGAAAACTTAGACTGGCGATTGGTCCGATATTTTGATGACGATTTCCAAGTGACAACTGTTTCTCGACAAGGGTGGGCCGGAAAGCAAAATAGTGAACTTCTTGAGCAAGCCGCCGCAACGTTTGATGTGTTGGTGACAATGGACAAGGGATTTAAACATCAACAGAACATTAGCAACTATGCTATCAGTGTCATTATCATCTCCGCCAGAAGTAATAAACTACAAGACATTGAACCTGTTATGCCCAAAGTGAATCAAGGGATCAGAGACGTGCATCCCGGACAAGTCATCTGCGTCAAAGCCAGAGTTTCATAACCTAACTCATCTATCAAGGGGAATTATGAATCGCTTTTACACATTCACAGTTTCGGCTCTTTTTCTACTAAATGTTACCCTATTCTTCGTAGGATGTGATGAAACACTGGGGAGATACTCACCGAAATCGTCCCGTTAAGAGATACAACCGATACCCTCAGTCCGGAGGCGTGGGAAATCATACTCGGTTTATCGCCGTTGCCACTGATGCCACCCCCCAACCCAACGAACCGTTTTGCGGATGATCCCGCTGCAGCTGTGTTGGGACAGCAGTTTTTTTTCGATTTCCGATTTTCAAAGCACGGCACGATTGCGTGTTCGACCTGCCACTCCCCGTTCTACGCGTTTGCCGACATCGAATCAACGTCATTCGCGACCGGACGCGGCACAAGGAATACACCGACAGTGCTTAACGCGGCTTACAACACATGGCAGCTGTGGGATGGCAGGGCGGAGACGATGTGGGCGCAAGCGTTGTTCGCACTTGAAGGTGAAAGCGAAATGGCTGGCACACGGACGCAGTATGCCCATGTCATAAACGAACACTATCAAGAGGCATATCAGGCGGTGTTCGGTCAGCTTCCT
This sequence comes from Candidatus Poribacteria bacterium, assembly GCA_026706025.1. Lineage (NCBI taxonomy): Bacteria > Candidatus Poribacteria > Candidatus Poribacteria bacterium. The sequence goes on along the minus strand of JAPOZO010000064.1, from coordinate 49,229 downwards.
GACCTCGATGATGCCAACCGCTTTCCACCGGAAGGGAAACCGGGGGACCCTGCGTATGAAAATATGGCGGCAGCAGACAAGATCGCTGTGAACGCCATCTTCTCCAACATCGGTAAGGCGGTTGAGGCATATCAACGTCTCCTCATCACACCGGACGCACCGTTTGATCGGTATGTCGCCGGTGATGCAGACGCGATCTCCCCGGAAGCCAAGCGAGGGTTGAAAATATTTGTCGGAAAAGCCGGGTGCGCCGAGTGCCACAATACACCGCTATTTTCGGACAACAAGTTCCATAATATTGGGGTTCCAGAAGGCATCGCTGAAGATAAGGGGCGGTTTCAAGGGATACCGAAACTCTTAAACAATATGTTTAACTCCGCCGGTACCTATTCAGATTCAACAGAGAACGCCGAGCAGATGCTGAGTGTTCTGAAAGCGACACCGAAAGACCAAGGCGCATTCCGAACTTCCCCACTCCGAAACGTCGCGATAACGGCACCTTACTTGCACACCGGTGAATTTCCGACGCTCCGCTCGGTGATTGCCTTTAAGAACGCTGGCGGTTACACGAACGCATTCCCGGATATGCCAGCGGTGCGGATCGAACCCTTGGGTCTCACCGAAGCGGAAATAACGGAACTGATTGCGTTCCTTGAAACATTGACGGGTGAGTTACCGCCCGAACATCTGCTCAACCGCACTCCACCTCGGTGAACTGGAACAGATGGATTGAACACCTGAACTGTTATCTTCAAGGGCAGGAAAATATGTACACACATCCAGCCGAAGAAAAAATAGAAAAAGCGCGTAGAGGACCCCGCTTCATAAGGAGAAAAAAATGAATTTACCTTCCGGTCAAAAACAGAATCAAAGGTATTGGGCTGCATTTTTTGAAAAATTACCCTCTGATAAATTAGGTCTGAAAACACCAAGCGTCTATAATTCTCACTATAGAGATTTTCACATGGGAATAAAAGGATGCTAGATCAGAGCAATTCAACGCGTCAATCCTCAAGGCATCTATGCTGCCTTTGTCATGAAAGGATCTGCACAAGAGTCCCTTCATTCACTGAAAGAACAACAGGTAGCGATTGAAAAGGAGCTGGGTGAAAGACTTTATTGGTATGAGGGGATAAAGGGTGAAACGCAAGGACAGATAAAATTAAAATACTGCGATGTTACCGATGAAACAGACTGGTCGGATCAACATCAATGGTTCGTTAGAAAGTTTGAAAAATTAGTTGAAGTTTTCCGACCACGCATTGAGAAACAATGTACTGCCACCGGAAATTTAGACCCCTCTCTCATATAAGATTGTGCTACAATGATAATCTATGAACCACCGAAACCAAATCCGAAAAATACAAACAGGAAGACATGTCTGCTTGTTGTGGATGCGGTCCCTGGCTGAGTGATGAATATAGCGAAATATCTAAAATGTTAAAAGGAGTCTCTTATGGTCAAAGAATTAGAAGGTATCACTCCTCCCGAAAACGATGATATTCTGTGGCGGTTCATGGACTTTGAAAAATTTGTCAATATTTTGACATCAGATTCCCTGTTTTTCACAAGAGCTGATAAGTTTGAGGATCCGTATGAGGGATATAAGCCGGAAGCAATAAAATTGATTCAAAAAGAGGCAGCTCATCAGGTCAAAAACAGTAACACAAGTGAAGTTAGTGAAATTTTCGATGGAGATTCACAAGAGAAGTTCTTGGAAAATTGGCGTAGATATGTCATGTGTAACTGCTGGTATAATGGCGAAGAACAATCAATAGCTATGTGGAAAATATATGCTGCGCGGAAGAGTGGCATCGCCATCAAAACAACCGTGGGAAATTTGAAAAAAAGTTTGTCCAACAAATCTGATGTATTTATTGGGAAAATGAACTATAGTACCGATGAAGCTTATGAACTTCACTACTTGAAGGACCTAGCATTTAGTCCCCGATCAGCGTCGGTACCCGAACAACTTAAGAAAATTCTATATTTTCCTTATTTCCATAAGAGAAAAGCGTACATAGACGAAAAAGAGATACGTCTCATCATCGACTCTGTGCCATTAGTATTCGATCACTTTCATAGCAATTATCCTGAACCCGCTACCCCGGATGATTTGAACACTTTGATAAATACCGGATTTCCAGAGATATGGAAAATAGGTGAGTCGCTTAAGGTTGATATTGAAACGTTAATTGGTGAAGTCATCATATCACCCTATGCTGACGATTGGTTATGAGTTGAAAATAGCATTGACATCCTCGGAGAAATCCGGTAGAATAAAAGGTATCTGAAACGCAACACTTTTTCTGGCGTGATATGTAGTGGGTAAAAACTGATGAACAGTTTTGATGAGGTACTCTCTTTCCTACAAGAACCCCTCGGTACCTTTCCAGACCGGAGTGCGAGATGGCTGTTATCGAACCCCGATAACCTCCACGGATTGCTTGAAATCATCGGGAACGACCTCGTCGGGTCTCTCGATTTTCGCAGGGTCCGCCGCGTCAATACGACTTTTATTGCCGATAACCAAATCATACTGCCAGTTGGTAGTCCCCCAGGTATCTGGGGAATAGCTGAGATAGGCATAAGAGACAGAGCAGGAAATTTGAATACATACGACTTCACAGAAAATGTCAGATTTGAAGTTGATGAGAATATCGCAGCAGCACCAACAATTGCCAGAAATGCATTGCTGCCTAATTTCCCAAACCCATTCAATCCAGAGACGTGGATACCGTATCAGTTGGCAAACGCATCCGAGGTGAGCATATCCATCTATGCGATCGATGGCCAATTGGTCCGACGGCTCAACTTAGGGTATCAACAGGCGGGTGTTTATCACGCGCGTGGCAGTGCGGCTTATTACGACGGTAAAAACGACATCGGAGAAGCTGTCGTCAGCGGTGTCTATTTTTATACGCTGAGTGTCAAAGGCTTTTCTGCGACCCGCAAAATGCTGATATTGAAATAATAGGAGAAACCTATGCGTCAAATGAAACCCAAACACGCTCTTATATTCACATTACTCATTTCTGCGATGCTTGTGTTTGTACCCAACAGTTTTGCACAAAACGCATCAAATGAAAATATCGTGCACATGATCTATTTTCTACCCAATGATAAACAACCCAGCGCAGATATTCAGACACGACTGGTTACGTTAATCACAGAAGTGCAGCAATTTTTCGCCGATGAGATGGATCGGCATGGATTTGGCAGAAAAACTTTCAAACTTGAGACAGATCCGACCGGTAAATCCATTGTGCATCATATTCTTGGAAAACACACCGATGGATATTCTGCTGATAAAGTGGCCGAAGAAATAAGCAAATATTTTGACGTATCTAAGGGCTTCTATCTCGTCTTTGCAGATGCATCGGTAGAAGAAATAGGCTTTTGCGCCCGGGCTCGCTCCCGAGGGAATCGTGCGGGTATAGCGGTTTTCTCTGCCGAAGGTGGTCAATGTAATAACAGTCGAGTTATTGCCCATGAGTTGGGGCATGTTTTTGGGTTAGGTCATGATTTTCGCGCAGATGCCTATGTAATGTCTTATGGCGTTTTTATCGATCCCCATGGGAGTAGAGAAACCGCGCGTGTAGAACCGCATAGATTGTCAGATTCTGCTGCAAAATGGTTGGATGTCCATAATGCGTTCAACCGTCGTCCCCGAAATGAAATCGACACGCCTTCACAAATTAGTTTGGTCTCCCAACGTTTAATTTCCCCGCCAAATACGCTGTCCTTGCGTTTTCAGATAAACGATCCGGAGGGACTCCATCAGGCACAACTCATGGTACACGATGGGATTGAATATGTATTGGTGAGTCATAAATCGATCGATGGAAGTAAAAACGCCACCGTTGAATTTGTGACCTCCGATTTGATCCGATCCGATGCGGATATTGATATTTCTGTCGCGACTATTGATGTATTCGGGAATTTCGTTGAGTGTTCTGCTTATTTTACACTGGACGAGACAATTTTACGTGAGACTTACCTACGCGCCTTAGCAGATCATGAGGGGTGGGTCAAAAGCATAGCATTCAGTCCAGATGGGAAAAAAATTGCTACAGCAACAAGTACACCCGGTCAAGAAAACGGCATGTTGCGTCTCTATCAGACGGATACGGGTCGGCACCTTCAGACATTAGCACCTTCAGCACCCTATGGAGAAGCCGTGGAGTGCATCGCATTCTCTCCAGATGGAAAGCGCATCGCTGGTGGAATCGGGGAAGGTAAAGTTCATCTGTGGAATGTTAAAGGCAAGCATCTACAGGCATTATCACTTGAGACTTGGTGCACCAGCATCGCATTCTCTCCAGATGGAAAGCGCATCCTGGCAGGCGGCCTCGGAAACGCCCATCTGTGGGACACATCCACTGGCAGACTGATGCAAACACTGCACACAGGTGTACGAACCGGAACTTACGTATCGTTTAGTCCAAATGGCGAGCGAATCGCAGCATTAGGAGAAGGTCTTTCTTCATCTGTTAGTATATGGAATATGAATCTTCGCATACGAACAGTAGAGGATCAGGATAGGGTCAATGACATAGCATTCAGTCCAAATGGTCAGAAAATCGCCACGGTAAATGTATTTGCGGTGCCCACTGTTCGTTTGTGGAATGTCAATACAGGCAAGCACCTACAGACCTTATCGCACCCTGTTGCAATCTGGAGTGTCTCATTCAGCCCAGATGGAAAACGCATCGCTACGGGAGACAATAATGGAACAATTCGTTTGTGGCATACGAACACAGGTAGACACCTACGAACCCTCAGAGGGCATAGAAATTCTGTCCAAGTCCAGAGCTTGGCTTTTTCACCCGACGGGGCTCTACTGGCAAGTGGCGATAACACCGGCAAAGTGCTTCTCTGGGAAATCCCCAAGGCTGCTGCTGCACCTGCGGTTCGCGTGCTATCGACTTCCTACAGACAGACAATGTTGCTCCCAAACTACCCGAACCCGTTCAATCCGGAGACGTGGATACCGTATCAGCTATCAGCCCCCGCAGATGTCACCATAACAATCTCTGCTGTCGATGGCACGCGTGTTCGGACGTTAGCGTTAGGACACAAGCCTATGGGTATCTATCAGAACAGAACGCGTGCTGCCTATTGGGATGGTAAAAATGAAATTGGCGAACAAGTCAGTAGCGGAATTTACTTTTATACGCTTACCGCAAAAGATTTTTCCGCCACTCGCAAAATGCTGATCGTAAAATAGTATCAAAAGAGGGGGCTTTACCAACATGAAAAATATTTGTAATTGTGGATTTCTTGCTATTTTCATATTCGCTTTCGGATGTGCCTCAACGAAATCTGTGCATCTGGAATCAATGATAAAAGAATTCGGTTCACCGGAACAGATATTCATAGAAGAAAGAACTATTTATCGTTATTGGGCAGATGTAAGTATGCGACAAATTAAAAACCGCTTCGGTGAACCAGAGGTTGTTACTAAATGAGAAATTTAACCTCTATATCTTTGACAACAGATTGGTTTTTTCTGATTCCAACGAGGCTAAAGGAGTAATCTATATTACCCCATTGAAATAGAGAATATTTGCCTGCTGACGACAACATTCTTTTCGGCATTTTGCACCGTGTTTTCGAGCCTGAAAACGAATCACCCGCTTTGCCGAGTCTTGTGTGAAGTCTTCTTTTACACGACATTGCTTGTATTGATAGGGCTCAGTATATCCCTATACACATAAAAACGGAGGCGAAAATGCGTAAAACACAGAATATAAAATACTGGACTGAATTTTGCGACTACTTGAAGCGACGAGGGAGCCAACTCCACTCTCCAATGCCAACGTCTAAAGAGATGCACCATATATATTTTAGAATAGGCACTGGGTGCGTCGTGAGAGCAAGGCAGGTCATCAAACCCAGCACTGAAATCACTGTTGCGTTTGTCATGGAAAAAACTGCAAAACTTTACTTCCACTCATTGAAGGCGCAACAAGCAGAAATTGAAGAAGAATTTGGTGAACCCCTTCAATGGTGGTTCTTAGAATGGAAACAGGAATCACACATATCCTTGAAAAGAGTAGATATGGATCCCAGGGATGAACAAGATTGGTCGAATCAACATGAATGGATCGCGAGTAAACTTGAACGACTCAATGACGTGTTCCGTCCACACATTAAGAGGCTCACTCGTTTCAAAGAACAAGGAGAATGAATGAAAACCGGTTAAATTCAGATATTAAGGAGGGAATTTTAGGAATGTATTTAACTATTGGAATAGCCAGAAAAATTATACGCGCGGAATTTGCAGGACAAAGCCGTGTACCCACTTGGCATATCATCAATACTGTAGAACAAGAACATTGTAGGGGTAGCAGAAAACTCTCAGAAAACGAAAAGCAAATTGTACATGATGCGTTGAGATCTCTTCGTGAAAAAAGTGAGGCAAACAACTTTGAAAGAGGTTATTGGTCATTTAGTGAATGTAATACGGGGAAGAATGTAGAGAACAAAACAGCATCTAAGGAAGGTATCATATCTAAATTTAGAAAAAAATTTACAAAATGAAAGCCAAGCAAGATGACGGCACGTGGCGCATAACGGATGAAAAACCGTTCTGAGAAGTAGAAAAACCTATCGCCAACTGAAGACCTGAGTTGATACGCAAATGAAATCCAACGCAGAAGGAGTCTAAAAAATGTTACGTGTTCAGGGCGTTCTCGCGAAACTTCAGTTTTTATTTTTCATATTTCTTTGTCTCTTGATTTTTGGGTGTACGACGAAAGAACTTCCACACGCCGATGCCCTGTAGGGGATTCAGGGGTTTCACTCGACGAAAAGAACCGTCTTGATAAGGTCATCAAGCGGACGACGGCTCTGAATGCCGAGATAGTCGTGCTTCAGGAAAGCGCGGAAAAACATGATACGCAACTCAAGATGTATCGTCAGGAGATACAACGCCTTCGCGAACACCTTGCCCCACAGACGGGTGAAGGCAGAAAAGATTTGAAGGCACATATCCAGATACTCAAAGATCTTGCCAATCAACAAAAGAAAGCGAGAAAGCGAGTACGCCTCATGATTCAGGTTCATACCGAACGTGTTAAAGAGTTGGCTGCCGATTTTTATGCGACCCAAAAAATGCTGATATGGAAGTAGCTTTAAACCTCGCCCTGCGGGGGCGTTTGTAAAATTATTGAAAGTTGACTAAAGGATGAGCTATCAACGCCAGGTTCTCATCGCCTTGATCCTCCTTGTCGGTTTGCTCCTGACAGGGACGATCGGCTACCTGATTATCGAAAAAGATAATCCAGCAGAGAAATGGAATCTGCTCGACGCAATCTATATGACCGTGATTACACTGACAACCGTCGGGTATGAGAACCTCAGTATGAGCGATACAGGGCGCATCTTTACCTTGTTTCTACTCATCGGCGGTTTCGGCGTGTTCACTTATAGCATTACCATCGCAACCAATTTCCTCATTCAAGGACAACTCAACAATTTTTTTCGACGACAAAAGATGATGAGAACCCTCAATAAGTTAGCCAACCATTATGTGATTTGCGGACTCGGTGATACCGGTGTGCATGTGCTTGATGAAATGCGAAAGGCAGCCGTTGATTTCGTTATCATTGAACGCGAAGAAAAACGCATCCGACAGATTTCTGAGACCCGCGATTTTCTGGGTCTCCATGCCGATGCGACAGAGGACGAGTCACTCATACGCGCCGGCATTGAGCGTGCGAAGGGACTTATGACCTGCCTTGGTCGGGACCAAGATAATCTCTACGTCGTGATCTCGGCAAGAAAAATCAATCCGCGGCTGAAAATCATCTCTAAAGGTGTTGAAAACAATTCACCCGAAAAACTCATCACAGCCGGTGCGGATGAGGTTGTATTACCCGACCGGATCGGCGCACTCCGCATCGCCGCGGGACTCCTTCGACCGCATCTCGTCGGCTTATTAGAAAATATCACAGAAAATCAGCAGGGGCCTCAATTCACACAATCCAGGATTCAAGCAGGGTCCGAGTTGGACGGAATGACGCTCAAAGCCGCCAACATCCAAGAAAAAACAGGATTAATTATCATCGCAATACAGGATAAGGCGGATCAGTTTTTCTATAATCCGCCCGGAACGAAAAAACTCCAAGCCGGTGATGCTTTGCTACTCATCGCCGACCAGAAAGAGATACAAACTTTGCACAAACTCACTGGAGACCGAGGATAGTTGAAATCGCTAAACTTTCATAGCCGTACGATCAAAGAGACAATGCGCAGCCTTCGCGAGTTTTGCCAAGCTGCTAACGATCGTATCCGCGAAGATTGAGCGATGACTTCTCAGAGGAGAACCTTATGAACCAAATGGACATTGAAACCGTAAAAACACTTTTTTATCAACAGAAAATGGCTTACTCGCCATCGACACCGCCATCCTATGAAACCCGAATGGATCGGCTCAGTAGAATAGAGGATCTGTGTAAAAACCACATCGCAGAGATCACCGAAGCCTTGCAAACAGATTTCGGTAGCCGAGATCCAGATTTAATCTTTCTCGCCGATATTTTCTCGCCGTTGTCTCATGCGAAATATGTCAAACGGCATTTGAAAAAGTGGATGAAGAAAGAGAAAACGTCATCAGGGGTGTTGGCACTCACAGGTCAACGCTCCTACATCGTCCACGAACCGTTGGGTGTTGTCGGTATCATGTCGCCGTTTAACGCACCTGTAAGTCTGGCATTGGACCCCGCGATTGACGCGCTCGCTGCGGGCAATCGTGTGATCCTGAAGCTTTCGGAAAGCACACCACAGACAGCGACGCTGATAAAATCTCTGGTTACTGAATACTTTCAGGCAGAAGAACTCACAGTTTATCTCAGTTTATCCGAACGATCCCCGATTATCCGAAGCCCGGTATTCTGTTTAAAGACATTACACCGCTTTTAGCAAATGGGGCTGTTTTCAACGGGATTATCGGCGAACTGAAGATATCCCAAACCTATTTGACGGACGGAGAAAAATAAGATGTTTCCAGACATTTTCAAAAACAGCAGCTCTATAGGTCTGTTAGCGTTTTTGGGATTGTGTGCTGCAGGTTTTCTGCTTTACATGCATCACCAAAAACACAAAGGGAACGAGATACCGGAGATATCAGTCCACTATGAAGGCGAGGGGGATACCTCAGGAGTCGTTGACCACGTCGTTGACATCCCGGATCCGAACCTCCGCGCCGCGATTGCCGAAGCACTCCAGAAGGCACCGGAGGAGACCATCACGCGGACGGAGATGGAAACGTTGGCTGAACTTCGGGCTCTGGGCGGGGTGTTCGGTGAACTTCAGGGATCGGGCGGGGAGTGGATACTGGACGCGGAGTTCGGTGGGTTTGAGGCACAGGGCACAGCGATTACCGACTTATGCGGACTTGAGTTCGCAATAAACCTCAAATATCTGTACCTCTGGTCCAACAACATCACGGATATATCGCCAGTGGTAAGTCTAACGCACCTGAGAACGTTGTCTCTCGGCATCAACGCGATCTCGGATATATCGCCCTTGGCAAACCGCACAACCCCATTGCTCATGCTGGAACTCAATGGAAACAAGATCTCAGATATATCAGCGTTGGCAAACCTCGACGTGGGTATGCTGTCTCTCGCTGGCAACGCGATCTCGGATATATCACCCTTGGCAGGTCTAACGCACCTAAGAAGTTTGCATCTCCAGCACAACACGATCTCAGATATATCGCCCTTGGCGAACCTCAAAAACCTGCAGACTCTCGATCTCCGGCACAACACGATCTCGGATATTCAAACGCTTGAAAGGCTTATAGAGCAAGGAACAGTTATCTATTTTTCGGGGAATCCTATTTTTCAGACCCCCGGGACTCAGATAGAAGACGGGTGGGTCTGGCTTATTGTGCCAGCAACGAATGTAAACCATGGTTCCGATGCGGCGCACTCTGGGCGAGATTTTCTTAAAGAAGTTAGTGATGGAGCGGTGAAAGAAACCGATGTTGCCGTCAAGGGTGCGACTGCCGAGACGCAATTTGGAAACAGCGTCTGGACACCTGCACCACTCACGGCAGCGGATCCAGACAATCTTAACGCCATCGTGAATGACTACAACTTGGAGACAGATAGCGACGACCCCCTGGTCGTCTATGGTGTGGTGTCTATCCAGTCGAAAACCCCGCAGCAGACGCGGGTGTATATCTCTGGATGTACTGTCCAGGTCTGGCTCAACGGGACGAGGGTTTACAGAAATTCCAATTACCTGAAGGGAATCGATTACGTAACGGCTGTGCCTGTCACACTCAATGCCGGTGAGAATCTGCTGTTTATCAACGCTTATCGAGACACCATAAACAGTCGCTGGGGTGCGTCTTTCGGATTTCAGGACGGCACGGTCTATACAACTGCCAAGTGAACGTTTCGCCTATCGCTCCTGACCTTTAGAGAAAAACGAACAGAACGGATATGGCAACCGATGAAGCCATCACCTTTGTCTACAATCCGGCGTTGAAGCAGAACGTGCCAATGGCGGTCCAAAAAGCCGCGAAAGCCAAAATCATTACCGGCGAACTGAAGATACCCCAAACCTATTTGACGGACGGAGAAAAATAAGATGTTTCCAGACATTTTCAAAAACAGCAGCTCTATAGGTCTGTTAGCGTTTTTGGGATTGTGTGCTGCAGGTTCTCTGCTTTACATACACTACGAAAAACACAAAGCGAAAGGCGTTGACATCCCGGATCCGAACCTCCGCGCCGCGATTGCCGAAGCACTCCAGAAGGCACCGGAGGAGACCATCACGCGGGCGGAGATGGAAACGTTGCATGAACTTAAGGCACCGGGCATGGAGATTACCAACCTACGCGGCACTGAGTTCGCAATAAACCTCAAAGAGCTGACTCTTTTTAACAACACTATATCAGATATATCGCCCTTGGCACGTCTAACGCACCTGAGAACTCTGTTTCTCAGTGGCAACTTTATCTCGAATATATCGCCGTTAGCAAACCTCAAAAATCTACTTATACTGGTTCTCCCGCGCAACTCGATTTCGGATATATCACCCTTGGCGAACCTCAAAAACCTGAAGAAACTCAATTGCCGTCATAACACGATCTCGGATATTCAAACGCTTGAAAGGCTAATGGAGCAAGGGACAGTTGTCTATTTTTCGGGCAATCCGGCTTTTCAGACCCTCGGACCTCAGCACGTCGTTGACATCCCGGATCCGAACCTACGCGCCGTGATTGCCGAAGCACTCAGTAAGCCACCGGGGGAGACCATCACGCGGGCGGAGATGGAATCGGAGATAGAAAACGTGGTTTACCTATCGCATATTCGGGCACAGGGGAGGGAAATTACCGACCTACGCGGCATCGAATTTGCAATAGACGTATTTAACCTGCATCTCCAGCACAACACGATCTCAGATATATCGCCGTTAGTATACCTCACAAACCTATATATCCTTGAGCTCCAGCACAACACGATCTCGGATATATCACCCTTGGCGAACCTCAAAAACCTGCAGACTCTCAATCTCGGGCACAACACGATCTCGGATATTCAAACGCTTGACAGGCTAATGGAGCAAGGGACAGTTGTCTATTTTCCGGACAATCCGGCTTTTCAGACCCCCGGACCTCAGATAGAGGACGGGTGGATCTGGTTGATTCTGCCAACGATACGAGATGAAATGCCAGGGACGGATATCCCCGAATTAGATGAGGCACCCTCTAAGCACGATATTTTTGAAGCCCATATTGCCGTCAACGGTGCAAGTGCCGGGACGCAAGTGACGCAATTTGGAAACAGCGTTTGGACACCTGCACCACTCACGGCAGCAGATCCAGCCAACCTCGACACTATCGCCCGCGACATTATCGGGAGTGGCTACGACTTGGCGATATACGACCTGCTCGTTTATGGTGTGGTGTCCATCCACTCGGAAAAACCGCAGCGGACGCGGATGTATATCTCTGGATTTCTGGTGGATGTCTGGCTCAACGGGACGAGGGTTTACAGAAATTCCAATTACCTGAAGGGAATCGATTACGTAACGGCTGTGCCTGTCACACTCAATGCCGGTGAGAATCTGCTGTTTATCGACGCTTATCGACACAAAGAGATTTGGGATAGTGGATGGGGTGCGTCTTTCGGATTTCAGAACGGCACGGTCTATACAACTGCTGAGTGAACGTTTCGCTGAGACCTCTTCGGATATTTCGCATTCTGGTAGTCTGGGATTCACCGGTGGTGGCGGACTCTCGTTCCGCGTAGAAAAAGGAGAACGCTGGGCGTTTACGCCGTTTTTAGGTGTCTTCTATTCTAATTGGTGGGATTTTTCTGGTCGCCTTGACCATGTTCCGACAGCCGAAGTTGGGATAGAAATTGACGTTTCATCAAAATTGAGTTTCGTCAGGATGTATACCTATTCTTTTGATCCTAACAGAACCGTTAATGCGTTCCAAAGTGGAAAGGCCCCCGATGCAATACGACAAAAACAGATTTGAAATATGGGCAATCCCTCACCCGTTGATCTTATTCTATATCTTGTTCCCAAGCGCAATATTCAGCGAACTAATTTTCGGACAACGACTCCCTAAAGTCATGTTGGTTGATAAAAAGAGCGATAAACCTTGGATGGAACGCACTCACGTGCCTTGTCCGCACTGTGAAACGCTCAATGATGGGCGTTTGTGGACAAAATGGAATGCTTTCGGGCATTGGTTTGGTTTGGTTTGTCCGAGTTGCCATCAAGTGATTCCGTGTTTATGGAACATTTTCAGTCTCGTCGTATTGGCGATGACTTGCCCGCTATGGTATTTCCCTGCACGGTTCTTCCGCCAAAAGTGGCTTGAGTTAGAAAAATCAAGATTGGCGAATGTTCTTAAACGTCCCTTAATTCAAGCGGCGCGCATCAATTGGATTTTTATAGGCATCTTCTATTGGGGTGGATCCACATGGATGACTTTCAACGTTCTGTGGACAGTTTTCAATGGAAGCGAATGGGATTTGATAAGGATGATCGGTAATTTACCCATTTGGTTGGTAGCAGGCTTTGTGTGGGGCGTATGGATGCGTTCTTGGATGAATCGAAAGCGGTAAAGTTGAATCAATTTAAAGGATCGCTTCTGAAGTGGGGTCTTTCAGAAGTGTTAAGTCCTTGACGTGTCTTGGGAGTCGGGGTGCCTATATTGAACAAGCACGGTGAGGTGATCGGTGTTGCGGTGGCAACACTGAAGGTGGGTCAGAATCTCGATTTTGCGATTCCCGTGAAGTATCTGCGGGGTTTATTGGATAAGGTTAGTCGGTGAAGGGTAGCACTTCCACTTCAAAAGTGTATTTTCTGCCGTTGATAATCGCTGTATAGGATCCGGTGGAGAATGTGCCGAGGTCTATGTCTATGTGCTTGTGTTCATATTGATCTGCTGTTATGCCCGAAGGGTCCAGTATAATCTGGCCGTTTTTCTTTGGGATAACTTGCCATGCTTCAATATTGATAACGTCTTGCGTGCGTTCTACGTCTATTTTGAAGATAGGTTCATAACCGATTTCGTAGTATCCTTCCAGATGCATCCTCACTTTGACTTGATAAGTGTTTCGTTTTGGTTCGTCATTGTTGAGGTCTATTGGATCCACCATAAAAACCGGAGTATAGGAGGCAATAAACATATAACCCGTGTCCGGTTCAATACGAAACCGTCCTAATTCTCTGTTATCGTAGATCTCCTTAATTATGTATTCGCCTACTTCCAAGTTTTTTACGGTAACTTTACCCCAAATCTGTCTTGATCCATCATCACAGTCCGCGGAACCGGTGTATCCTTCTCCGTTTATCGTGAGGTAGATGTTATTACTGTTTCGTTCGGCAGTCGCCCCACTGACGTTGTCACAGCCAAAGACCATATACATCCAGCCAATTGTCACTTCAGCGGGTCTACTATCAGATATGGATAGAATATATGCCTCGTGCGGAGATCCCGAGTATTCTTCGTAGTCGTCAAGAAAACCGCAGCCTGTGTAGCAGAAAATGAAAAATGAAATGATAACCGTGTTTGTTGTTGATACAGTGTGTTTCATAAGTGTTATGAGGATTAAGTTGTGATTAGGGGGCGTTTTCTTCAAACAAAATCTTCGTTCAGGATTGTCTCCATATTTCGCTCGGCTAAAGCGGCGATTGTTAGGGATGGGTTTGCAGTGGCACAAGAACCGGGTAATAAGGAGCCGTCTACGACATACAGATTGGGGTAATTATGGACTCTGCCGTGGAAGTCGCAGGCTGTCCCGATGACCATTCCGCCTAATGGATGGTATGTGAAATCGGATGTTACGTCGGGCAGTATGGCGGATATACCGGATTCAGGAGGTCCGAGTGTCCCGCCGTTTGCGGTGTTCAAACGGTCTGCGACATCTACCGCTGCCCGGACTGCTTGCTGGTTACCGTCCGCTGGCCATTCTAATTTGACGGTGTTTGTGCCGGGGTCATAGAAAAATTCCCCGCGTTCTGTATCTAAAGCCAATAAGAGGTGGAGTAAACAGTTGCAATCTTGCCCTATAGGAAAGAAGACGGATTCAATACTATTTGGCGTTTCTGAATTCTGATAATCTAAGATTGTTTTGATAACGGGGCCGCCTTGCATTTTTCCTGTCGCCTCTTTTACGGAACGTGTGAACATGACATTGCCGTTTGTTCCCCATCCTTGTCCGACGGTTTCACTGAGATGGGGCAGTGTGCCTGAATCCCGCGCCTTCACCAATAACTCGGGGGTCCCCACGGCACCTGCTGCTAAAAATAGGGATGTCGTGGTAATCTTTTTGATTTTAATAACTTTACCGGTTTCATCTATATTCTCGACGGTTAATTCGTATTTACCGTTGTTTTTCTGAGATATATCGACCACCCTATGTAACGGATGGATCGTCACATAGCCGGTCGCTTCTGCCATGGGTAGATAGTTTTGGTCCAGGCTGTTTTTACACCCGCTATTGTTGCCATAGATAACCTCTCCTATGATGGCAGATGGTTCTACGGTGCCAGCGATTTCTGAACGGATTATATCCCAGTCTGTCGCCTGCTCAACGGGCGCGATGTCTAAACCTGCTGCACCGGCATGCTTGGTAAACACGCGAACATAGTCATAATATAATTGTGCTTCAATATCGGGGGGTGCTGTTGAGACTCCAAGGATCTGTTTTACGCGTTCGTAGTAGGTAGCCATTGCGGGGTAGGATATTTCACGGGGAAAAATTTGGTAAAATAGATTTTCAGGTGGAGCCACAGAGATGCCGCCGTAGACGATAGAGCCGCCGCCAACCGCTGTGCCTCTGTAGACTTTGATGTTATCATAGTCTATGCGGTCTAATACACCTGTGTATTTTGTGATAGGAAACGCTGGACCGAAAGGCATAACAGTTTTTGTCCGTAGCCACGTTGAACGTCCGTCAGGCGGTATAAAACGGCTAAAGGGTATTTGTGCGATTGGCCACCGTCTGCCTTGTTCTAAGAGCATTGTTTGTATACCGGCTTGTCCTAATCTCAAGGCGGCGACTGCCCCGCCAAATCCGCTTCCGATGATAAGTGCGCGGACTTCATCCGCGGTTTCTACAGGTGTTGGGGGTGCGATAACTGTTTCCAAGGGATCACACCCTGAGAGTGCGGCTCCAGTGCCTATAGAGAGTCCAGTTAAAGCAGTGCGTTGTATAAATTGCCTGCGTGTCAGTTTTAAAGTCATATCTGCATCCCGTGAAAATATTGAAGACGAAACACATTTGGGGGTACGCATCCATTGCGTCTACTGAGTCCTTGAACGTTCTCTGTCGGAACAACCATCTCGCACTTTTATCGGCGAAATGCCCGACCTTTGTATCAAAGAGATCTCGTATTATTGTTAACCTATAGCATAACATATCCGACAAGTATTATCAATATCAACATTTTCCGCGTGGCAGCGAAATCCCTTGCAATTTCGCATGAGTGGACTCATACGCGGTTGCGTGGTTTCTGATATAATCACGCAATGCCGGAGCATCATGATGCCATTCACCTTTATGGCACAAATCTTTAAAATGAGCGTGCAACTTTTTCTCTTGGGTTTTTGCTTCAGATTCAGATGGAAACTCGATAAAGGCGATGACCTCCAACTTAAAAGGATTACCGCGCTGTAACTCACCCACACAATTATTTATTAGTTGTTTTCCGATATTTACCAAAGTTATGCTTTCTACAGCGACCTATTTTGATGAAACCTTTACAGGCAATAAAATAGACGACCGTAGGGATATTATTCATAAATAGTCTCTTTTGTGACTTGGAGGTTCATATTCAGTTCGGTGCTGACGCTTTATCTTTACTTCCGTATCAACATCCTACGCGTTGCAGAGAAATCGCCTGCTCTGAGTGTGTAGAAATAGACACCACTCGCGACAGGTTCACCTACCTCGTTTCTTCCATCCCAGTAAGCCGCACGACTCCGGCTGTGATACATCCCCGCAGCTTGATGTCCTAAAGCAAATGTGCGAACGACTGCCCCGTTTGCTGCATAGAAGGTCAATGTCACCTCTGCCGGCTTCGCTAACTGGTAAGGGATCCATGTCTCCGGGTTGAACGGGTTTGGGTAGTTGGCAAGTAAAGCCATTTCCTCTGGAATCAACACTGCCAAGAGCCGTTGAAGATTCGCGATGCCTTGTTGGAAGGCAAGCGACCCGTCGTTTTCAAGATGGGCTTTTTCTATCCAAGTCTCTATTATCGCAGGTGTTAGTTCACCATTGTTTATTGCTGTGATAACGGCAGGTGCTGCAGCGTCGGTTGATTCACCAAGGTGTTGTGCAACGACGATGAGGTCTTGGATGTTGATAATGCCATCGTTGTTTACGTCTGCCTGCGGGCTCGCAGCTGCGTCTTCACCGAGGTGTCGAGAGACCAGGATCAGATCCAGGACGCTCACCTGTCCGTCTCGGTTTACGTCTCCGGTCGCGAGTTGTCCGTCTATAGTGAAAACAAATTCGTGGGGTCCCGCGTTGATGGCTTCACCCGTGACAGAACCCAATTGGAAGTTGTTGAGCGATAGTCGGGTTTCGCCTGCTGCTTTTGCTGTGAATGTTACAGAGAGTAGTGTGCCTGTGCCGGCAACACCATCTTCGTTGAGCCTCGCTGAACTGAGTTTGATAATCTTGCCTGTCGCGTTATCAATGGTGCCTTTTTGGAAGAAGGTCGTTCCGCTGCTTTCCTTGAGAAAATCGCCTTCGTTGACTTCAATGGCTTCAAGCACTGCTGGATCAAACGCAATATCAAATTGCCATCCGGCTAAATCAAATACGTTCTCTGCACTCAGGTCAAGGGTAAATGTATCGCCGACATGGATTTTAGAATCAGAGAAGCTGTACCCGACACTGGGGTTGAATATCTTATATTCGGTGTCAGGTTCTAATCCGAAAAAGAGAGACAATATATCATTATCCCACTCATCACCAAGTTTTATCAACAACACATTTTTCCCCGGTTGCAGTGTGATCGGAAAAAATGTTTGGTAATCATAAGCCCAGGATCTGGCGTTATGGTCTGCATCGTCTTCATGAACTAACTTGCCATTAAGATAGACTTTTCGAGGCTCACTGGCACCTATGAATATTTTCGTCTGCTGTGTTCTTGGAGCATACAAAGTGATAGAACCGTAGACAACAAAATCCTCGCCGTCACTAAGTTCAATAGCACCTTGAGCGTCTAATAGTCTTTTAAGGTTCTTCACATTGCTCCATTTGCCATCCGCTTTATAAGGCTCAAGTGTTCCAACCGACCACACACTTTCTCCTATAGCAGCTCCGTCCAAGGCACCGAAGGTAGCGATCTGTTGTTCTGTAATTTTACTATTGGATGCTTTTGCTAAGTAATCCGTAAGAAGGATATCCTCACCTCTGTTTGCTGGCAAGGTTAGCCAGAGCCAAGGCCCTGCAATTTTTGGACCGCCTTGTGGAAACCCCGGGTTGCTGTACCAAGTGAAGACTTCTATCGTCTCGCGTATGGGATCCAAGGGTGAGAAGTCTGATATGTTATTCACGTGAAGTTCTAACGTTTTTAGGTTACGCAGAGATGCCAGGGGCGAGACATCTACGATTCGGTTTTCACTAAGTATCAACGTTTCCAAATTAACCAATCCTGATAACGGAGAAACATCCACAATATGAGTATTGAACAGATCAAGATGCCTCAACTCTGTTAATCTTGACAAGGGTAAGAAGTCAGTGATATGGTCGTTATGCGTAAGACCCAGCCATTTCAGTTTTGTCAAGCCTTTTAAGGGAGAGAGGTCGGTTGCTTTGATAGCATAGAGGCGAAGTCTCGTTAGTTTTGTCAATCCTGCCAAGGGGGAAAGATCGGTAATATCAGCACCTACAGTGTCTAATTTTTGTAAATTTTTGAGGCCTGCTAAGGGAGCAAGACTCCTTATACGCGTTTCTGAGACATCTATGATTTCAAGTTCAAGCAATCCCGATAGAGGCGAAAGGTCTGCAACTTCAGTGTCATGAAAATGTAACTCGCGCAATTTTGTCAGCGAAGCAAGAGGCGAAAGGTCTGATAAAGGATTGTCACCGATACCTAATACTATTAAATTCTTTGCGAATTCAAGCCCTGTTAAATCGCTAATGTTCTTGTCCCCAGCGAACAGATATTGCAAAGTGGCCATTTCTTCTGTGGTAATTGGGTCTCTCTGTGTTTTGTTGAGTTCTTCTGCGATTGCGGCGCGGAGGTTCGGATCGGTGAAATAGACTTCAGTCGTAAATATCTCTATATTTGGGTTTTTGAAGAGTTCTTCTAAATGAGAAAGATCTGAGACCGGGTTATCCCGCAAATCCAATTTTCCTAAGTTATTAAGGCCTGCTAAGGGAGATATATCTGAGATTAAGTTGTCTTGTAAATTGAGTTCTTGCAGGTTGGTTAATCTTGCAAGCGGCGATATGTCGAATATTTTGTTATTTTGAAGACGCAGCTCTCTTAAATTTGTTAATCTTGCAAGGGATGATATGTCCGATATTTCGTTTTTCTCAAGGTATAACTTTTCCAAATGTGTGAGTTCTGCCAAAGGTGATATATCCACTAATGGTTCTTGGGTAATCGCTAATCTTTTCAGACGCGTTAAGCCTGCTAAAGGCGTAAGATCTGATACCCGTCCACCGCAAATTTCTACCCACTCCAGTTTTGTTAATTCCGCTAAAGGAGATAAGTCAGATACTGCGTGCCCCCACATCCTAAACCATTCAAGATTGCTGAGTTCTACAAGTATTGATAGGTCGGATACCGAAGTCCAATTAAACTCTAAGTGGGTGAGATTTATTAATCCCTTTATCGGTGAGAGATCAGAGACGCTGTTACTTGAAAAATGCAATTTTTCGAGATTCGTTAATCTTGTAAGTGGTGATATATCAGATACTTGACGGCTTCCTTCAAACCATAAGAATGTGAGGTTCGTTAATTTTGCTATTGGTGAGAGATCCGAAACTGTATTGTGACTGAAAGCTAACCAACGGAGGTTCATCGCAGACTCAAGCCCTGTTAGATCGCTAATATCCTTGTTATTCGCGTCAAGGCGTTTTAGTGTTGCTATCTCCGCCACTGTAATCGGGTCCCCCGGTGCTTTGCCGAGTGCGTCTGCTATTGCGGCGCGTAGGTTCGGATCGGGAAATTGGACAGTGCGACCCGGTGTGGGTGGAATCGGGCGGACGGTGTCAGGTGTCGTCGTGACCGGCGTGTCGGGGGACTGGAGTGCCGTGATGATCTCGGAGAAGTTTTGCGTCCATGCGTCGCGTTTGACGCTCCCGCCGCCTGTCAGTGCCGTGAGACCAAGATTTTGGAGGCTCGACTTCTGGCTAATCTGTGTGAGGAAGACATCGGTTTGTAGACCCACGGCTCCTGCCGCATCCGGTGCCTCTAAAGCATCTTGGAACGCCTCGTAGAACCGGTGGACAGGTTCAATGCCACCGAACACGCCGCCTGTCTCTTCTAATGCGGTCTTGTACCGAGCGGTATCTTCGGCGAGCAGTGCGTCTATCCGCTCTTGTGGCACATACAAAAGCAGGGCGTAATCTTTATCGAACGGGGGGTTCACCGTCTGTTCAATAACCGTTCGGACTTGGTCTGTAATGGTTTTCATGCCTTCCGTATGGCACCCGATGCAGGACAAGCCGTTGTGAACCGCGGGGTCGCTCGCCGCCGGATTAGAGACGATCTCGGTCGGCGCAACGTCTATCCGGTTCCCGGATTTATCTGCGATGTAGTATCCCTGGAGACCGTTAGGCAGGTTGAAGATGACTTCGCCACCGTCACGTTGAAAGTCAAGTGGGTTTGTGAAGATGTTCTGTGTGGCTGCGCTGCCTGCGAAGTCGTGGCTCTTCCAATAGGCACCGTAGCGCGAGGTATGCCGTTCTACGACGCGGTTGTGATTCGAGACACCGGAGTCGTTTGTGCCGGCACGCCAGACGCGGCGACCTGGGTCTCTCAACAGATTCCGTTCGGCATCCACGCCTAAGGCGCGTTCAAGTTCGGGCTCCGTTTCGGGGAGTTGCAAGATGTTGTGGTAGAGCGGCGGTAGCGAGGCGGTGGCGAGAAACCAGTCTACATGGACGAACGGCACCTCTGCGTTCATTGTCTGTTGGAGGGTAGCGAGTTTTGTATGCAGTCCAGCTTGCGTCTGTTCATCGAAGGTGATGGCGTAGGGGTAGACGTTTTCGATCTGTGTCCATGCGTCTCGGATGTCCCATTCGTAGTTGCGGAGGTCGATGTAGAAGATCGTCTCGGCATCATCAATAGGGATCGGATTGTGTATATCAAACCCCCAGGAGAGGCTGTTGACGAGTTTTGCGAGTGCGATTTGATAGGCGTTGTGTGCTTCAAGGGTTTCGCCGGCATTATAGAGATGCGTCATCGTGAAGTAGCGCGCGAAGGGTTGGTCAAAGATGTTCAGCGTCTGGAGGTGTTGTTGGATTTCAGAGAGCAGAGCGTCTGTCGGTATGAACGTCACGTCGTGTTGCGTCTGCCAGTTGGGCGCGCCTGCTGCGATCCAGTCGCTGATGATCTGAAGGGCTGCGTCATCGAGGGGTGGTTGTCCGAGTGGCATGCGTTTTGCTGTGTCTGTTGTGATGAGCCGTGTGTAGAGATTAGAGGTGAGGGGTTGCCCTGGGACGATGGCACCTGTATCGACGAGTCCTGTGGCGGAGTCGATAACGAGGTTTTCTGTGAAGGCACCGTTGGGGCCGTGGCAGTCGAGGCATCTGTTTTCTAAGATGAGATATGCCTGTTGTGCGAGTTCCTGTTGTGCGGATGCTGAGAGTGCGGTTGCGATGAGTATGAAAATGCTGAAAATGGGTTTGATGCCCTTCATTGTTCGTCTCCTATTCTCGTTTAACTGTGTGTTTACCCGTTTTTTTCGGGTCGTTTCGGTGTGAGTCGTTGATTCTACTTTCTTATCAGCATTCTTAGGAAACACTCCTTCTTGAATGATAGAGGCGTGTCTTATTAGTCACGCCTCGTATAAGAGAAATTACTTCCGTTGTGTGTGGACAGAATACTACTCTTTCAATCCAACCAATTTATAACTGAGATCAACTAATTTTTTCGCGGTATCCATGTTTTTGGCATTTGGATTTGGCGATGTCATAGGCCAACCGCCATTTTTGCATTCTTTGTCCCTGTAAAGCACACTTCTTTGGCTAAAATACGCGCCTGAATGTTTTGGCACATCGTCAGAGAGCAGACAGTGAAGTGATGTTTGGGAGGCCTCCTCATTGCTTTCGGTGATAAAAGGGTTCAGTGGTAGCATCACCACTCTCATGATTCTCGTTATCAAACCTTTACCACCAAAGTTTGATCGCGCCCACCCTGGGTGAACGGAAACAGTTGTGACACCTGTGCCTTCAAGTCTCTTTGCGAGTTCCATTGCATACAGTGTAACCGCAACTTTCGCTTCGGCATACGCAGCAAAATTATTGAATTTCCGGGTGTTAAAATTGAGGTCTTCCAAATGCACATCGGGCCGGTTTTTTTCGCTTCCGGCGTGCATAACGGATGAAAGAATCACCATTCTCGATGGTGTACTTTTCTTCAATAGGTCAAGGAGTAATTCGGTAAGAAGGAAATGACCGAAATAACTCACGCCTATTGCGATCTCAAATCCATCTTTGGTGCGTTCTACTTTGTTGCCCATGGTCATGAGTCCTGCGTTGCAGACTAACCCATCGAGTTTATCATATTGCTTTAGGAATTGGGTAACAAAATCCCTAACGGACTGGAGGTCGGCGAGGTCTAATTTCATGATTTCATAAGTGCCGTTTAATCCGTTAAAAGTGTTAGCGACTTCCTGTGCAGCTTCTGGCCTTCTGCAAGCCATTATGACGTGTCCACCTTGCGTGACCAATTGTCTTGTGGTTTCAAGACCGACACCAGAATTAGCACCTGTTACGATATAAACGTTTCCGCTAATGTCTTTTGAGAGGGTCTCTTTGTCAACCCGCAATATATTCTTTTTACCCATTTTTATTTCTCCTTGTAATCGGTATGGATGGTGATTATGCGGTCACCTGTCCCCACGGATAGAGATGGCTCCAGTCTCGGCTGAAGATGGCACGGACGGGTTGATACGCTTCTGTTTGTAGCCTCAAGGAAACGGCATACACCAGTGCCCTATGGTTCCCGTCTTCAAGGTAAAACCTGATTGTCGGTGGATGTGCGGGTTTCTCATAAGCCGTTAAGGGTCTAATCAACAGTTCTCCCAGCAAGCGCGGGTCAAATCTCGCACTAATAATGAAACACCCCTCAAACCACGGTTCATCCGCAGAGAGGTGCTTGAAGACTTGAATCGGACGCTTATAGGGGTATGCCTCCAGAACCCTGTCTACGACCTCTTTCAGCGTGCGGGACTGCCCTGCCGGTGTGAGCCTGTCTACCAATGCTTGATTGTCTGCCCATACATTATCATTCGCTTCCATGAAAACGAGGTCATTAAAGTCTGACTCGCTTAGCATGAGGGTTTGATACACCGCAGCATCTCTCTGCTGTCGGGTGGCTGCATGGTCAACTGGAGATGCGAACAGCCGATTGGCATCCGCTAATAGTAATGTCTTCACGTGTGCCTCCGAGTGTTAGGGCTGGTAACGCCTTTGTATTAACGTCGTCTACAAGATACCACATCCGTTTGTCAAAATCAACCGAAAACTGAATGGCTCTGTGTTAACAGCGGAAACATTGGTTTTTCCGCCTGTCATACTCCATAGGAAGCACCAATACAGCCACTCAGGATTTGACCTAATCCTTGTTTTGAGGTATAATAACACTATGATTCAAGTAAAATCTTAACCGAATTATAGACAGAAATATGAACAAGAAACGCATACTGCCAATACGTTTACTCAACGCAATGGATTTGGATCTAATAGACGCTCGAAAAACACTCGGTCTGATTGAAAAGTTTAGGAGATGGTTATGAACAAATTTGAAGAAAATTATCTATCGTTGCTCGCAGATTTCTATAATGAAGTGCCTGTGTCGATGATGGCGAAAACGTATGATGTTTCGTCTCGACATATTTATCGCTGGCAAGAGGAACTTCAGCCTGTCTTGTCAGCGATCACGCCTGAGATTGCTGAGGCGTGTCTACATTCAGATGCCCGGACACTAAATTATGATCCGGAGCAGTTGGAAGATGGCAGTTATACACTTCGGTGGCGGACACAGATCAAAAGACGGGATACAGATTTACGGAGGGTTATACGGCTGGCGGAACGCTTTGAAAAGAAAACTGTATCTGTCGCGTTGTCAGCGTCGGACCTACCAGATTATCTTGTGCTTGTTGATTTTAAGGACGGTGTTCACTATGTCGCCGCTATGATTGATGAAATCCCTAATGCTATGAAAAAGGTTGATAAAGAGAACTCGTTTATCTCCCTTGATGCGATTTTTGAAGTTCCTGCTGAGACACCCAAGGCGGATGACGGGATTTTACGAGAATTTTTCAGACGTTTGCTGATTGATGCGAGAAAGACTATTTCTGATGGACTGTCCTATTTTGTGCCGACGGTGGTGACGGAGCGGGAAATCCAACTCACCGAGGAAGACTATCAGGATTTTTCTGTCAAGTCTGATGCACTTCAGTTTCAGGCACTTCAAGACTTTGCGAAAAGTGAAGCGTGTCGCGCTTTACCGGAGCGGAAAACTCTACAAGAAAAATACATTTCCGAAATCGATATTCAGCGACTTGAGGCGTATCTCGATAAAGTATTGTCTGAGGATGAAGATGAAGCTTCAGAACCCGAAGATCGTGTGGTGAATGTCTCATCTCAGATCTGTATTGTGGCGTTTACCGATAGAGAGACGTGGTTCTATGCTGAGGAAGGGGGGGCGGAAAAGTCTCTAAGGCAGCAAAAGTCCCGGAGTCAAGAGTGGCGTAAAAGTGAGAACTTGCAGCGCGTCCGTCTTAGTGATGTTGGCTTTTATTATATCCCGCGAGGTAATATCAAAAAGTCTTGGGAATGCTTCGATCGTGAACAACTTCTTCGAGGCGGACGGAACACAGGGAAAACGTTATCAAATGCATGGCGTGGACATATCGCAGCGTGTCAGTACCCAGGGACGCGTATTATTGTCTTTCGGGAGAAACTCTCGACTGTCCATGATTCTTTTGGGAAAACTTTTGAACGAAAAATTGCAGGACTTGATTCTGAGTCAAACTTAACTGAGAATCTATTCATTAGGCGAGTGGGTAAACGCGATGATGATGGCTTTGTGTATTGGAACGGGTCCACAATTACCTATGCCGGTGTACAAGATCGTGGTGATGTGCTTTCGATGGAGTATGATCTCGCGATCAATCCGCAGTCAGAACAGATTCAACTGATGGATTGGGTCTATGTTCTCACAAGTATCGGGCGCGGTGTCGGGAACAATACGCCGTATCATTTCCTTCTCGGGGATTGTAACCCACCTGAAATTGAAGGGGATTTTCATTGGCTGTTTAAAAGACCAGAGATCACAGTCCATGATACGGATCATACGGATAACCCTGAACTTTATGATAGCGAAGGTCAAGTAACTCGACTGGGGCAGAGTTATGTCGGAACATTGGAGTCTTTGCCGACAGATGCAAAGACGCGTTTTCTTGAAGGACGCTCAGCGAACTCTGAGATAAAAGTATTCTCGCAGTTTTCAAAACGGCATATTATTTCGTTAGATGAATTTCATTCTCGACTGGAGATGTTGAGAGTTGAGCGGTGTTTCCTTGGCTTTGATGCTGGCTATAGCCCAAACCCCGGGGTGCTTCTCTTGGGTATTGAAACGGATGGCGGGTTCTTTGTCCTTCGTGGGACTTGCCGAATTGGGTGGCTTGATGAGCAATGGGTTGGACGTGCTCAAGATTACTATCAATTTGTCCTTGAGTCTTTCGATCAACGGATCTATGCGCTTTATTCGGAACATGATCCACAAATCATAGATCGCTTTATCGCGAAAGGGTTCTACGTCACGAAAGCCGAGAAGAGAGATAAACTTCAATCTATCCGGCAACTTCAAGGGTTGATAGCACAACCAGATCAATTCTTTATCGTTCGTGAACATGTCGATGATCCAGATGAACTGATGGCGGTGAAAAATGTGCCACAAGATTTGATCGCTGAACTTATCGCTTATCGATGGACAGACGCACATTTGAGAACTGGCAGTGATCCAGTCCCCCAAGATGGCAACGATCATTGGATAGATGCTTTGCTTTATATTATTCGGACAGCAAAGATCGGCGGTGAGATGCCTCAGGTTATTTTTCAGTCACAGCACATCACGCGGGAACAAGTGTTGGCACAGAAAGAGGGGCGTTGGGAATCAGGTGATAGTGAGATCCTCCCACGTACACCCCGGCATCGGTATCAAGATTCAGTTGATAAGCATAACGATGTTTTGTCGGTATCAGGGTATAGAGACCCTTGGGATGTCGTCTTAGAGCGAGGGGAACGAGGACCGGGTCGATATTTACATTATATCCAGCAAGAAGAATCTCAATTGGGATCGGGCGATGAGGAAGATGATGAGTAATTATGACAAAATGAAAAAAAAGGGTGACATTTATCCCCCTTATTTGTGACATGGAACCCCTAAATTGTCTTTTTTATGCCCATTTTTGTGACATTAACCCCCATTTTTGTGACATGTAAAGTTCGAGAAAGGTTTTCTTGATTTTTTTGGAATTCAACTGGGACGCGGTTTTTCATGTTTTGACCCTATCTGAATTCCGAGCGCGCGCAGAGATTTTACACTCTTTTTGAGAAAGCTTTTTAGAATTTCTTTACTCGTTGTTAAAAAGATTACCGGCGTGCCGAGCGCAGCGAAGGCACGCTTAAGGGGCTAATACATAGACCAAGCCCAAGCGAAGCCTGACCGAATAAGCCTGCTTGCGTACTCGCATGTAGGCGTTTCGTGGCAGGCGTAGCGAAGGGCGTAGTAGCGTAGCCGTCTGCGTTGCGTGGCGTTGCCTGCGTACCCGTAGGCATAAGTCCGCATAAGTAGGTGGCGAAGCGGTGTTCTAACCAGAACACTTTACTTTCACCGATGCTTCCCGCCTCTTTGGATTTAGGCGGGTTCTCTTGCGGGTGTATCCTTTCTTCGCCCGCCTAAGCGTACTCGCTTAACACAACACGGTGCTGTCAGTTGTTAGCCGTCAGATGTCAGCGATCAGCCGTTAGCGATCAGCCATCGATTATTACTGTCAGCGGACTGGGTGCCGTGGGTGTAGCACTGACTGAAAGGTTTGTGCTTATGGAAGCGTGGCAGTTGGGTGGGGACCGCAGCGGAAACGTCAAAACACGCTGGAATAAGCATATTGTTTTCACGAGATGCCCTTTATTGGGTAAGGGTTCCTTCATTGACATCGGAAGTAAACTGTGATAACGCTAACTCTGTTCACTTCCGAGACCATTGACCTTACTAAGGAGATTAAGAATTACCTTTGATGGGTCAGGCGGCTTGAACAAGCCGATGTTCGCAAAGACTTTGGATCCCGTCAAGATTTCCAAGAGATCATCGAGGTGGTCAATGATCTCCGACGGCTTCTCCATTTTCGCCGCGGCAAGCGCAATCTCTAAGGCTTTTTTCTGCGCGCACTCGAGCGTATTCATCGTGTTATCTCCAAAAGATGTTTTTTTGAGACGCTACCGTGTTCTCACAATAGACACACCTAAAAACTTTATGGGGTAGGCGTTGTGATACCATATCAAAGAGGGTTCTCCACAGGGGGGGGGCGTCTCAAATGCGTTGTAGGGCATTCTGTGCAGTTTTTCATTTCGCGTGGCTGTAGCCTTGACTGGAAACTTTTTGTCTGTGTAGCAGTGGAAAATGGGGTGAAGCTGATCAAAAACGTGAATCCACTGCGGAACAGACAAATCATTTACACGAGATGCCCTTTATACTGTAAAAGCCATTACTCGACGAAATAGAGCCTTTCATCCGGATCCGTATTTCCATTATTCTTAACTTTCTTACGAATTCTTCTAAACATGCCTTTCGAGATATCTAACGCTTCTCTAATCTCATCTTCGGTGCACCGCTTCCCATCAGAAAGGTAGGCTTTGAGGCGTTCAAGTGCTTCGGCATTTGCCTGGGCAGAAGCAGATTTTTCTGATTGCACCTTTTGGGGCGGGTTCGCATTCGTATCTCCGGTCGGTTCAGCCCGTTTTGGCTTCATCTTCGGCTTCGGATACAAGGATGATAGATTTAGGTACTTTTTTTTGATCCCATTGCGACGCACCTGATTCCGTTTTCCTTGTATGAATGGATCTAACTGGCGCATCACATCGTTGAGCAGCAGATGTTGGACCCTTACCTTTTTCTTGAGAACCTTGACCTCGGTCTCGAGTGCCTCAATCTTGGCTTGGGCATCGAAAGGCGGTCGCTCTGGGCTGAAGTGTCTCGAGTTATCGTTGTTACGGGACACTTCAGCCGGTGTACTGGAGTCGTCCAATTGTCTGAGTTCCCTATAAATTCGTTGAAAAACGTTAAGTTTAGTGAGAAAATTTAACATAGAGTAATGAATTTCGCCTGAATTGCAGTTATTTGAGGACGGTCTCCTACAGGTGCATTTCATAGAGGGAGACACCAAGCCTGTGCTTCTCCCAGCAAAGCATTCTGTGTGAGCGTTTTATCCGATCTTGACGATTTCCGCGGTGGTGTTTTCTCTCGGGATGGTGACGTTGTATCCGCGTTTTTCGAGTTCACTCCGGAGTGTTTCATCGTCAATGTCTGTGAGTGAGTCTGACGAAAGGTGGTTTCTGTCAGACTCGGTAATTAATGAGATTGCTTCTACGGCTGCCCTCGCATCTGCATAGTTGACACCCAAGTATTTTTGGGTTGTGCTGATATTTCGATGTCCGAGCAGCTCTTGCACCATATAGATGTCGCCGGTCTTGTCGTATAGTCTCTGGGCGAAAGACTTCCGCAGTGAATGCGTCGCTATGTGTCCGTTCAGCCCCGCCTCGATGAAAGCTGTCTTGAGTATCTCGTGCGCGGTTTGGCGGTGCAGTGCCACAGTGCCGGAGTTGTGTCGCGAGGGAAATAACGGTCGTTTTGCGGCGATGGATCGGTAATGCTCCCGGTGCCAATCAACGAGGTCCCGAATTGCGCGCCTGCCATCAGCGTTTACTGGGACACTACGGCTAACCTCGCTACCTTTGACAATCCGTTTCGTGTAGAGCAGATCGGTCACCGGCTTCTTGTTCTGGTACACATCACCGACGCGTAGGCTAAGCAGCTCAGAGATGCGTCCTCCTGTGGAGACTCCGAGCATGAACAGACCTCGGTTGCGTACTTCAAAAATGCCGGTGAAACATCCGGATACCCGGCGGATCTCGTCGTTATCAAGGGGTCTTGTACCTTTCATAGTGTGCTCTCTAATTTTTCTGCTAAATGCTTGTATATAAGCCCATCTTTACGCAGCTTATAGACGACACAGGGGTGTAGTAGTTTCGTGCTTATGCCGTTTTCTGTAATGATTCGTTGCTTGCACTTTTAACGCAATTATTCCGTTTTTAAAGTTTTGTTTATATCATCTTGTAATTTTGTTTGCATATATTCAAAGAATCCATTAATAGGTTTGGTTTCGCAAATTTGGCAAAGTTCAAATCCAACTTTCGTTAATGTTACACTTCCAAGATTAACACGAGCTTTGCCATCATCATAAAGATATTCACCTTTAGGAACTTTTAATATTAGTTTTTGACCGTGATATGTAATAGATAAACTTTCTATTGGTTCTGCCAAAATCCTATAATTGTGAAATGCACCCAGGAGATAACGAAACTCTATTAATCCAATATCGTTTTGAATATGATTCAACATATTGTGGTGAATTCCATGTTGTGCATATATTTTATCGTTCGGATTAAGTACAATTGGGACAAAATCCGAAAATGAGCCCTCTCTGTCTATTCTTACGATAAAGTTGCATAACCTTGTAAAATATTCGGCCTCTTTTTTATCAATAGATTTTAAAGCGTTAAGCGTTCTGATAGAAAAACCACCAGGGTTATTAGCTTCGCTGGCTAAAATATTTGCCCATATATTTTGCACTTCATCATCAGATATTAATCGGGTTATATCAAAAAATTGGGCAATCCAGTCGTTGTCTATGGCATGAGGATCGGCATCTTCGTTTAACTGATGGGTTGCTTTTTCAGTGATGTCTTCCATGTTCTTCTGATATTGTGCTTCTTCTTCAATCCATCGGTGTATTGCTCGTCTGTGTAAGTCGGTTATCTCAATTCGGGATTCCGCTTCAATTACTGCCGCCTCCGCTTTCGCTTTTGCGACCTGTTTGATCCGGTAAGATTCACCAAAAAGGATATATCCAGCATCTGCTATCTTCTCAATTAGAGTAGTAGCAGGTTTTGCTAAGTCCCCGATGTTCATGATAGGATTATCTGACATACTTTACCTCTCATCCTTACGATATTATGATTGCGGGCATCTAAATTATCTCTTTTTCCTTAAGTCGTTGTATTGTGTACTGCCATCGGAAATTCGGGGCACCCTCTAAACCAAGATTCTGATACACTGCTCGGCGTTAGGTGTTTTGAAACCCGTTGAATGCGACCAACAACACTTGTCTTAACTTTGCTAATATTCGGTCTGAATAAACGTTGGCACTTCAGATGCTGGCATCAACAACTTCTTTAACTGCCCGTCTAACTTCCTTTCTTGAGATATTTCCTTGCTTGGGAGGGTATTTGACTGTCCTCTGTTTTGTCTGCTTCGCCATTCTAACTATTTCCTTGAACTCCGACTTCTCCGAGGATTCTTGCCTTTTCGTCTTCATACACAGCAACAACTGGTACCAGCAGGTCTTGACAGAACTCTTCAGCGAGGATGCCATCAATTTCTGCTTTTATCATACCGCCCTTCTGATATGCCTCTATAGCAGAATCATGTTCAAGGAGGCGGTCCCGGACCATATAAGATTGTATTCTTTCCGCGGCACGCTCAATGAGTTCGGGCTGTGCGTGGACGGCTTGGCGAAGGATATTATCGCGTTTGACTTTGAATTCTGCCGTCAAGTCTTCGAGTTCTTTTTCTTTGGCTTTTTCGGCGCGCAGTTCGCGTTCCTTCTGCACGGCGGGATCAATATAGTTTTCACGGATCGCCTCAACGATGAACCCGCCACGATTCTTGACATCTGCGGCATTAAGCGAGATCTCAACCTTCTCAGCGACATACTCCAGAAAATCCGAGTAGGTACCGGGAGGCGGCAACTTTTGGGAGTTGATGAAGTCCCATTCGTGGTTGGCAATGTTCAAGGCGACTTTCCGATCAACATCGGCTTGGACAAGTTCAATGGCAACAGGGGGAAGGTTCTCTATATCAGGAAAGAGGGATTCCTGAATGGAGATTTGTTTGACCTTAGTAATTCGGAATTTGAGTTCACCGACCCGACGTTTGACGCGTTTCTGCTCGACTCCGACGAAATAGTCTGTTTCTTTGTTGATTTCCTTGATAGCTGGCTTGATAACAGCTCGGTTGAATATACTGAATGCTGGATACTCATCACTTTCGATTCCGAGAAGTTCTCTAAACGTTTCGAGTGAAATGAAAGGAGTTTCGCCTTGGTCCCGATCTGTATCAAAATAGTCAAAACAGAGTTCCCATAAAACCAACGCATACTGGCTTTTGAACCGATTTTGGAGCCGTAAGTTCAACTTGGCGTAGACGCGTGGATTATAGAGTTTTAGACGAAGATGCGGTGCAAACGCATAGGTACAGATGCCATCTTCGATTTCGACAGAAGCCAATAGACCCGCTACGCCCCATACTTGTTTGTTGTCCTTGTTAAGGAGATTCCATTCGACTTCACAAAAACGGAGTTCTCTTAACACTTCTTTTAAGTAATCCTCGTTCTTGCTATCAAAACCAAGTTTCGCTGCTAATTCAACCATACTCACACAATGAATTTCTTGGTTTGGAAGTTCGTTGTAGGCATTCGCCAACAAGACATTCCATGCCCGCCGTTGCAGTAGCGAAATTTTGCTCTGAATTTGAATCGCTGGACTTGCCTTCACGACTTCGGTGATTTTCGCTAAGTTCATGAGACCTCCCTCTACGTTTGGAATATATGTTACATAGCATAAAGTAAGTTCCATATAAGACTTTAGGAGTCGTAGGGCATTAACTCCAAATACGCATAAGCATTCGTTGGTTTGATGTTTGGCTCAACCTAACTTATATCTACACTCGCATTTTTATTATGGAACTTATGTTAGTATACAATTAATATGAACCTTTATCAATATAATTTTTCATATTTAACCCCATAAACGTTCATATTTAATCCCATAAACTCTCATTTTAAAGTCGAAAATCTGTATTTTCTGTATCGCTATAAGCCGCATCCACAAGTAATATCATAGGTTCTTAGGCTGCTCCCCATAAACGTTCATGTTTCTCCCCATAAACGTTCATGTTTCTCCCCATAAACGTTCATGTTTCTCCCCATAAACGTTCATGTTTCTCCCCATAAACGTTCATGTTTCTCCCCATAAACGTTCATGTTTCTCCCCATAAACGTTCATGTTTAAATCTACAAACACAGATGTAGCATGGGTTCGTGGCACCCTTAAAACAATTAAAGGAGTATATATTAAAATGGTTAAACAACAATTAGGGATGAAACACTTTCTTAGACGCGTGAAATTTTTTGTTTTTTTGTTGTTTAACAATAAAAAATTTAATTAACAACCAAAATATGTCTAACTCGCGGCAGTGTCCTGCCATCGGTACAGTTTTTAGATTTTACATATTATGGAAAGTTTTTATGCCATTCTTGGCGGGTTTGTGCTATTGATAGATGCATTTTTGGCGTTGCGTCATGCAAAACTTGCATACTCGGACATTCTTTTGTTTTTTTGTTGCACATATTTTGTATAGGTATTAAAATATATCTGACGTTAAGAAAATTCACGGTCTCGCGTGAGTTACGTCAGGGCAGCTTCCTAATTCATTAAGTGCGCCGCAGGTATGTAGAGTACCCGCGACGCTTCAGCGCTGCCATAGCATGAGTATGACAGTGCTGGTTTCTATTGTATCACAACGCACGCTTTGCATGCGAGATTAATGGGAACCAGCACTCTATAGGGAAGGTGGTTTCCGAATACCTTTCTATTCCAATCGCGATGCGCCTATCCGCGCACTGGCCCCTATAG
The DNA here is from genome assembly GCA_026706025.1 of Candidatus Poribacteria bacterium. Taxonomy (NCBI): domain Bacteria; phylum Candidatus Poribacteria; species Candidatus Poribacteria bacterium. The sequence continues at coordinate 16,518 of JAPOZO010000064.1, read as the reverse complement.
TCCTGTCATTTTTATTCGACCCAGAGAAAAGGGTTTTCTTTCACTCTCATGTTGCAGCCTGTGAAGTGAACTTCAGCAGCAGCATATCAACTTAGAAGACATCAGAGGAACGCTTGCAGAAGGGGGGTCATTCTTTGCGGGATACCCCCGCCTCTTTTGGTTATCAAGAATTATGACATACTTGCTATACATTTGTCAAGGATAAAAGCAACCGATGCGTTGATTCACCAACGCCGTTCCTCATATTTGAACCAGATATGCTGCCTCAACTGCTCCTACCAGCGAAGACTTTTCCAGTTGCGTTGCCTCAAGTCTCTGGTGAGCGATTGCCACTGCCAGTCGAAGTTTTCCTGCCGGTGTGCATAGATATTTGTTATCATGTTGCCTAACTTGGCGAGTATAGAATGAAAAACACAGCAAAAAACCCTTTATTTACGCGGTTTTTTTCGCAATTTTTCCCGAACATCTTGCGGTCTCATACGCATTGATTTGATGTATAGGCTTAAAACAGCCACCTACATGTACTAAAACATTTCTTTCGGCAGGACCTTCATCTCAATTTTCTTTTCCAGTTCTGACACTTACCCGAAGTGTCTAACCTTACCCTCAATCCCCACGATTGCAAGCTTCGATCACAGAAGAGCTTGTCCCCTGCACCGGATACGGCGAGTCGGGATGTTTGTACTGTTCGCGTGCTTCCGCTTCACAGCGCGGGCAGTACAGCGTTACATCGCCACCATTGAAATCGGAATAAGCCGTATACGGCACCTCGCCATGTTTCGGGCATTTCACAAGAATATCGCGGACTGTAACCTTCACAGAACACACCTTCGGAGATAAAAATAACGGAGGGTTCGACGTAAATCTGAACATTTGATATTATAGCAGAAACCTGAAAAGAAGACAACCACCTGATGAACCAAATCGCAAGGCAAAAGATACTGCTTGAATGCAAGCAAATAACAACTTGCAATGTCTCGTCCTATATGTTATACTATTCAAACCAGTTCGGGTGGCACCACCACGAATCGGACCCATTCCGATTCTGCCACCCTCCAACCGTGGTGGATGGATAAAGGACTGGGCTGGTAAATCCAATAAATTTGCTTTTCAATAAAAAATGACCGAAGTGTTTTGGTTAAAATGCCATTGGGTTTCACAAGGCATTAGTTTAAAAGGGAGTTTTCTATGGCAAAACCAGAAAAGGTTGAAAAATTTACAACATCTGCATTAGATGAACGGGTGGAAGACCTAAAAGAGTTGTTTCCAGAGTGTTTTACTGAAGGTAAGGTAGACTTTCAGAAACTCCGTGAGGTCTTAGGAGAGGTTGTGGAGGACGAATTTGAACGCTATAATTTTACATGGGCAGGAAAACGTGATGCAATACGTATGCTTCGAGTTCCTTCTTCTTCAACTTTGATTCCGATGCAACAGGAATCTGTAAATTTTGATGAGACGCGGAACCTTTTTATTGAAGGCGAAAATTTGGAAGTATTGAAATTGCTATGTAAGCCTTATGATCGTCGCATCAAGGTAATTTACATTGATCCGCCCTATAACACTGGTAAAGAGTTTGTTTATCCTGATAATTATAGGAGTCCAATGGATACCTATTATCAACTTACTGGACAAAAAGACGCAGATGGCAATTTGCTTACTAATAACGCTGAAACGAACGGACGTTACCATTCAGACTGGCTTTCGATGATGCATCCTCGTTTATTTACAGCGAAACAGTTGCTGCGCGATGACGGTTTAATTTTTGTCAGTATTGACGACCATGAAGTGCATAATCTACGGATGTTAATGAACGAAGTTTTTGGAGAAGAGAATTTTATCTCAAGCATCATTTGGCAAAAGAAGTATACAAGGAGTAACGATGCAAAATGGTTCTCGAATAACCATGATTATATCTTGGTTTTCGCGCGCAACAAAGAAAAACTTAAGCTTAATTTATTGCCCCGCACTGATGACCAAAAAGTAAGTTACTCGAATCCCGATAATGATCCAAGAGGCGTATGGAAAGCGACGCCGCTTCACGCAAAAAGCGGAAAAAAACAATCGCTTTTTAAATATACATTTAAGAATGGTGTTGTTTGGTCGCCCCCTCCCGGAAGATTTCCACGCTATTCAAGGGAAACGCTTGATGAACTTGATGCAAATAATGAGATTTGGTTTGGTAAAGAAGGGAAATCTACACCGTCTAAGAAAAGTTACCTCTCCGAGGTTAAGTCTGGAATTACACCTGTCACTATATGGTTAAATGATGAGGTCGGAAATACCCATGAGGCGAATAATGAATTAAAGGCTCTTCTTGGCGGTGGGATTTTCGATAATCCTAAACCGACCACCTTGATAAAGCAGATATTACAACTCTCAACATCACCTTCCGATGGAGATATTGTTCTTGATTTTTTTGCTGGATCTTGTACGACAGCAGATGCCGTATTAGACTTGAATCGAGAAGATGGAGGTAATAGAAGGTTTATTTGCGTTCAATTGCCCGAACCACTGGAACCGCCAAAAAAATTGGAAGATGGTCCTATCTTATCCAGTGTTGCTGATATTGGCAAGGAACGTATTCGACGCGCTATTACGAGGATACAACAGAAAGACGATCATGATGAAGCATCTAATCAAATCGGAGTCAAAATGTTCAAACTATCACCTTCCAATTATCGTTCATGGCAGGGCTGCGACGAAAAGGATTTTGATGCATATACCCAAAAAATGGCTCTGTTTAATGACCCTTTGGTAGACGATTGGAGTGTAGAAGATGTCATTTATGAAATTGCTATAACGGAAGGCTATGGTTTAAATTGTCGTATTGAACTTCTGGAAAATATCTGCGTGAACACCGTTTATAGTGTGACCGATTTTGACAAAGAGCAAACTTTCAAAATATGCTTAGATGACACGATTGATCCCGGGATTTCTAAAGAACTGAATCTTGATATACAAGATCTCTTTATTTGCCGTGATGTCGCGCTAAATGACGGACAGAAAGCGAATTTAGCCTTGCAAGGTCGTTTGAAAATTATCTGAATGAAGTAGTAAAGTAGTCCCTTCAAAGATATATGGGAAACACAGAAATGCTTCTTAAGCCAACATTAGCCTACTGTAACAATCGAGCAAGTCCAGCATCGACCCACCCGCATAGTGGAGAGCCAGATGAGTGGTTGGCAGATACCTATTTAGAGCCACATGGTCTGGTGGGATTTACATTTGACTTTTTTGTTAATTGGCGCACCCGTTCAATTTCAAATCGACTGTGGATAAAGCGAATTGTAGAGCCCTCTTTTACACCGTGGCCTGTGTTGTCTCATGACATCTCGGACGCGGTATATCAATGTGATGACGAAGGGAAGGTAAAACAACTTTGCGGATTCGCTGATAGATATGGTATGTCTTGTCACTATTTTTTATTTAAGGAATCCGACGATTGGGAAAATTCCCCATCACCTATTGTTGCAGTAAGTTTTGGTGCGGATGGTTTGGTCACAGATGTTCGAGAGGTTGAATTATCTATTCTGATGGGTCGTATTCAGGCGCATGCAGGAGGGCCCGTTCCTGTTGGTGCTAAAGGGTTAATTTTGGGCTTATCAACCCTTGAGTGTTACTTGGCCAACGACAAAAAAGACGAAGGAGCGGCTTGGCCCGGCGACGCGGATTTGGTTTTGGTGGATTCCAACTTTACTCCGCATGCGATTATAGAGTTCAAGAAGCACACGCCCAGCGATCGTAGGTTTTCTTTTGATGATCAGAAGCTCTCAAATTATTATCGGCGGGGTAACAACTGGAGTCGGGATGGTAGAAAATATAATAGGCTAGCTATTTTCAATGATTACTTGAGTGGCAACGGACCACCACTTCCTATTATTGTAGTCTATTATCCAGTTCAAGAATCTATTGAGCAAGTGCAGTTAGAACGTGTTGAAGGTGGGGATCAAGAGTTAAGAACAATAGAGTCGGAGTTTATCCCGCTTCCTAATGTCAGAAATGAGGAATCTTGTAGAGATTTCGTCGCGTCGTTACTGGAAATGATAGAATCATGAAATTTAAATTTGAAGCGAATCAGGATTATCAACTCAAGGCAATAGAATCCGTGACGAACCTGTTAAAGGGACAATCCCGTGTTGAAGTTGAATTACAGTTCGAGAACGGAACGCTGTTTGCTGCTGTGCCGAATTGTATAGATTTGGACGATGAAGCCTTGTTAAGTAACCTAAAATCGGTACAAGCAGAAAATAATTTAGATGAGGATGTGGAAATTGAGTATATTGAGGAAAAAATAGTTACAGCTACTGGCGACAAGACCGTTTGCTTTCCTAATTTTTCCGTTGAAATGGAAACTGGAACTGGCAAAACCTATATCTACCTGCGAACTATACTGGAACTCTTTCGCTTTTACGGCTTGAAGAAATTCATTGTTGTCGTTCCTTCAGTTGCTGTCCGCGAAGGTGTACTGAAAACGTTGGAGATTACCCAAGATCACCTTTGCAGACTTTATGATAATACGCCCTATCGCTACTATGCCTACGATTCCGCGTATCCGGCACAAGTGCGCCAGTTTGCACTTTCAGATAGCGTAGAAATTATGGTGATGACGATTGACTCTTTTAATAAGGCATCAAATATCATTCGCCAGACTACTGACCGTTTACAGGGAGAGACCCCCATTCACCTTGTGCAGGCAACTCGACCGATATTAATTCTTGACGAACCGCAGAATATGGTCAGTGAATTACGCGTTAGGGCACTCGCAGCACTTGATCCACTCTTTACGCTACGTTATAGTGCAACACATCGAGTTTCATACAACATGGTTTATCGTCTAACACCTGCTGAAGCATATAGGCAAGGGTTAGTCAAACGGATAGAGGTTGACGGAGTTATACAGGAAGATGACGTTAATCAACCCCTTATCCGAGTGAACAACATTCAAAGCAGAAAGAATAGCCTAACGGCTCGGTTATCCGTTCATAAACTCATGCGTGATGGAACAATAAAGGAGCAATCCATAACGGTGAAGCCGGGGGACAACCTCTCTGAAGAAACAAACCGACCAGAATATAACGGTTACATTGTTGAAGAAATAAATCTGTTCAGTGATTTTGTTCGGTTTACTAATGGCGTTGAAGTTGAACGAGGCGAGTCAAAGGGCGAGGATAAAGAGGCGATCTTTGAAACACAGATCCATCTCACGATAGAGGAACATTTCCGTAAGCAAGAGCGTCTTAAGCCTCTTGGCATTAAGGTTTTATCACTCTTTTTTATAGACCGTGTTGATAATTATGCCCTCGAAACAGGTGTAATTCGTCGTTTGTTCAAAAAAAGTTTTAACAAGCTAAAACAAAAATACACGGGTTGGAGAGACGTAGACGTTGAAAGTGTGCAAGCCGCTTACTTTGCTAAGCGGCAAACAAGAAGCGGGGAAATTATTTACGAGGATAGCAGCACCGGTGAGGCAAAGAAAGATGTTGAGGCTTACGACTTGATTATGAGAGATAAGGAGCGATTGTTATCCTTTGATGAACCGACATGTTTTATTTTCTCACACTCTGCACTTCGAGAGGGATGGGATAGTCCTAACGTGTTTCAGATATGCCCCTTAAACCAGACGGCTTCTGAAATGAAGAAACGACAGGAAATCGGGCGTGGTATTCGGTTAGCAGTTGATCAGTCTGGGAACCGTGTTTATGACACACGGGTGAATGTTCTTACCGTTGTCGCAAATGAGAGTTACGCAAGTTATGTGGATAGCCTCCAAACGGAAATGCAAGAGGCATACAGCGATCAAGAGTTGCCGCCGGCTCCCGTTGACAAACGAAAACGAGGCGTTTCCAAGTTAAAGAAGGCGTACATAATGAAGCCGGAGTTCAAAGAATTGTGGGAACGTATCAAGCACAAAACCCGCTATGCTGTTCATGTGGATACAGATTTGCTCGTTGACAAGGTTGTTGAAGCCTTAGAAGAGTCTGAAATCCGTCCGCCACGTATTACAGCAACGAAAGCACTCGTTCAACTTGACGAGCAAGAAACCTTTTCAGCCTTACAAATGAGTGGCGCTAAAACTATGATAGACTTAGCAGGACGCTACCCGTTGCCAAATTTAGTTGATATGATGACACACCTACTGGAGAACACAACGCCCCCGACGCGTCTGACAAAGAAAACGCTTCTTAAGATTTTCAGTCGCATCCAAAGAAATCAGCAAGCAGTGCTGGACAACCCCCACGAATTTGCTTCCGTTGCGGTTCGTGTTATCAAAGAAAAACTCACCGACCAGTTGGTAGACGGGATAAGATACGAAAAGATTGGTGAGTGCTATGAGATGTGTCAATTTGAGATAGAAATAGATAGTTGGGAAAATCACCTCATTCCAGCAAAACGGTCACTCTATGAGAAAGTGATATTTGATTCGGAAGTTGAGAAAGAATTTGTTGAAGGCTTAGAGAAACTTAACTTTGTGAAATTTTATATGAAACTCCCAGCTTTCTTCAAAGTTCCTACGCCGATTGGAACATATAACCCCGATTGGGCTATCGTTGTGGATTATCCTGATGATGAGGGCCAGAGGTTATACCTGGTGCGTGAGACAAAGGGAACAACAAATCTTGACGATTTACGTTCGGATGAGCGCAGGAAAATTGAATGTGGTAAGCGACATTTCAGGGAGGCACTCGGTGTCGATTACGAAGTTGTTGACAGCGCGCAGGATTTACGTATTAAGTCTTAATACGTAAGTTCATAACCACGCGAGTTAAAAATCACATAATTTGGGAGGTACACATGGCACACCACTACGTCCCCAGATTTTACTTGAAACATTTCACTTGTAACACCGCTGAATCTCATGTCTTTTCGATGGGTAAGGATTTTACAATCCATGATGAATTAAGCCCAATAAGCAATATTTGTGGAAAGAAAAATTACAACACGCCTGATCAAGAGCAAACACAAAGTCAACTTGAAAGAAGGTATGCAAAAATACTAAGAGAACTTATCGAAGCAGTAGACCAAGGAGAATACAATGCTTCTGCTGTTGATAAGTTCATAAAGTTTTTTAGTTTGTACTGCCTACGGTTTTTTAGACCACTCCCTAAAGGAAGATTGTTGTACTGCCCCCGGAAATTTAGACCACTCCCTAATATAAGATTGTGCTACAATGACAATCTAACTGAAAGGAGCATTCCGATGGCGAAACGCAGAAAATTCACACCTAAGTTTAAAGCAGAGGTTGTGCTTGAGGCCCTCCGCGGTGAAACTTCACAAGCGGAACTCTGTAGACGCTATAACCTCAGCGAAAACCAAGTCTCCACATGGAAACGCCAACTTCTTGAAAATGCCGAAACCTTCTTTGAGTCGGAAACCGATAAGTCGTCAAGCGAGTCAGCGGAACGGATCGCTCAACTTGAGCAACTCGTTGGACGGTTGACGCAGGCACTGGAAATTCAAAAAAAAGCATTGACCTTGTTGGATTGATGCCTTCTCAACAGTGCTGTCTCGTTGAGACATTGCGCAAGGAGTATTCCATGCGGCAGATTTGTCAGGTGCTGGGTTTCAACAAGAGCACCTTATCATAAGGAGATAAAAATGCTTGTTTTAGAAACAATCAACACATACTTAAAAGAGTATCCAATGCTGGTAGCTTTTGTATCTGCAATGGCAGCTGTTATATCAGCAATCATGGCTTGGAATGCTAACAAACTAAGCCCAAAAGACAGATTTGAAATAGTCAAATATGAATGGATTACATATAATACTGAAAGTTTTGATATTCCCAAAAGCTTTCCAATTAAATTTGGTGAAGTAGACAAAAATGCCGATTTCCTAAATTCAGAAAGAACTAAAGCGTTATTCCCTTCCTATCTAAGAAAAGGGTTTTTAAAACACATATTCAAATCTCGTAGATATAACCGAAATAAATGGAAGATATTTCTAAAAGGTGCTTATTTACAGGCTCGTATAGAACTTGTCGTTAATGATTTTGAAAGAATATAAAATGTAAAAATAGTATTAACAAAGCCCAAAACTACTTATTGCGAAACTTTATTCAATCTCCTTTGGTTGCTCCTCCGAAAAGTCTCTGGGGATAATCAGCAAGGGGTTCCAAACAGTTGGTTACCGCAACCATTGGTCGTTGAAGTACTGGATGCCCATGGTGATCCAGTAGTAGATGTTGAAGTTCTATTTCGTGTGACCGGTTATCCCGAAGAATCTTTTCCAGAAGGAGAAATCCGTACCGATTACGGTGTACTCTCCGATCCAAATCCCCGGACTGATGCCAATGGACGGGCCCGGAACTTGCTGCGCCTTGGATATCAAAGTTACCACGACCCCGTAGTCCACGTGGGTGCCGTTGGCGTTTCCGAGTGGGTTCACTTTACCAACTTTTCGGTGTTTCATCCCCATCCTTTAGGTTGGGGATGAAACACCGCCTTTTTAATTTGACAAAGCACCGATTAGATGCTACAATTGTGGAAACTATTGGCAAGGTTAAGTTCAACCGCACTTTGGTAATACTTCAATGTTCAGAGTATTCCTTATCGATTTTTTCTAAAAATTCTTCTGCGCTAATTTCATCAAGGAAGTTGAAAACATCGAGACTTAAGTCAGGGACTTCATCTTTGCCACACCATTCTTGATTATAGGCTTTAGCGATTTCAAGTATGTTGTGAAATTGTTCAGAATTGATAGCACCATCAGCGGAAGTAAATACGTCGTATGTTGCTCCAGCAAAAGGGAGCGAAACAACAGATTCAGTCATATTCGTAGTTGCTTCAGAGTTAATTGTTTCAGAAGTTTGTATGTCATCAGAGTTAACTGTTGTGTCAGTCATTATATCTACGACATTGGTGCCGCGGTCTTGATGGCAACCTATCAGTAAAATAGATGTGATACATAGAATCAAAAATAATCTAAACATTTTTTTCTCCTTATAGGTGAGTTTACAAGTGCGTTATGCGTGTGCCTTGTAGATTCTCTTATGCAAAATCTTAGGGTTTGAAGTTTTATTTTGCGAAGTTTTGAAACCTCTTGCAAAGGTATTTGGTGGTATTGGTGGGAGGTCGCGGGGGCATCCTTCACAAATCCACGGTCAAAGCTTCACTGCTAATTATAGCTAATTATACTAAAAGTTTGATTTAAATTCAAGTAACAAAAAGCGTGATTAAAAAGTCTAAGTTGCATATCAATGGCTCCGAACCTGATTTTATTATTAGTTAAGTTTTAGGCTAATTTCCAAGTCCAAAACTACTTATTGCGAACTTTAATGGTACAGATATTGAAGATGTGGTTACAGGGTTGATCGCACCGGGACAACTCATTTTCGGTATCCACGTGACTAAAGATGAAGAACGCGCCTACCCGGCTTGGGATGTGAATACCGATGGGATTACGAATGTTCTCGATCTGATAGCTGAAAATGACGGATCGCTTGCATTCCGACACGGCATAGAGAATCTCCGACGACTTCTGGCATTGATGCTCCCCGAAGAGACAGCGTTACTGCCGAACTATCCGAACCCGTTCAACCCTGAAACATGGATACCGTACCGCCTTTCGGAACCTGTAGATGTGACGGGGCATATCTATGCTACAAATGGTGTCTTGGTTCGGACGCTGGCGTTAGGACATCAAGTTGCCGGTCTCTATGAGAGTCGGAGCCGTGCGGCATATTGGGATGGCAAAAATGAGGTCGGCGAAGTTGTGGCGAGTGGTGTCTATTTTTATACATTGACGGCAGGCAACTTTACCGAGACACGTAAAATGTTGATTCAAAAATAGGTATCATCACTGGAAAAAAGGAGGTATGTTATGAAAATTTTAAATCCTATGCCTTATGCTGCGCTGCTCATGATCTTTTCCCTCTTAACCTGTCAATTGCTAATATTCAATGGTTGTGACGCGTATGAAATTTGGACAAACGATCCACCCGAGATCAATACTTTCACTGTCCCGAAAGAGGTACGCTATGGGGAAAGCGTTGAACTCAAAGTTGGCGTTTTCGATCCTGAAAACGACGAGTTAACCTACACATGGGAAGTATCAGCTGGGACATTAACCACTGAACAAGGTGCAGAGATTCAGTGGACGGCTCCGGAACTTCCCGCTTCTGAAATTGAGCCTGACCAAACGGTTACGGTTCATGTGTCTATCAGGGACCAGGGTGAGGAAACAGTCTCAAAGTCGGCTTCGATTATCGTCTTTTCAAAATCATACAGGGTCGCTGAAGCACTCAGTGGTGTCTACGAACTCGTGCGCACCCAATTAGCCGGTGAAACGACGGAGATATTCGGATCCATGCGGCTGACAACAGCAACATTTACAAGAGAATATCAGAGTAACGGGGCATTTTTCTTCGGTTCCTATAAATTGATTGAACCGTTTGACGCACAAAAAGGAATAATCTACTGGTTCTCTGACGGGAGCACTGAACCAATTGTGAGTACGTATACTTGGGACGGTGAATTATTGGTGCTTTTTTGGACAGCGACTTCTACCGGACATGTCTACCAGAAACTCAATTAAAACTGTGTTGTTTTTTACGTAAAAACGAATCAAACTTGTTGCTGGCAGACACATCTAAGGGAGAAAAAATAGTGAAAGCAACGTTACATTTCGTCTTATATATATTTCTAATACTCACCTTCAGCTCTGGGACAGTTTTTTCCGAAGAAAATGAGCGGATCACTGCGGAAGTTGATGGCCGTCCGAAAAAATATGATGTTATTGAAACAAAACGCTACGAGATTGTTGAGGTCGAGGACTCACCTGTTACACCCGCTGCGCTAAAGTCTGTTGCTGAGCAAGCCGTAGCGGATGCTGAAAAAGATGCGGCAGCGCATCTCAATAGAACTTTGTGGTTTAGTACTGGCTGTTTTTTCCCTCTAATCGGTCCTATACTTTCGCAGCGCTACCAACCTTTTATGCCTACTGCCCGAGTCCTTGGTAAGTCCCCGCAATATGTCGCTTTCTATTACGATGCCTATAAGGTCAAAACGAAAAAACTTCAGTTTAATTGGGCACTGGCGGGTTGTCTCATTGGTGCCCCTGTAGAGGCGTATTTAATCACGCTGCTATACAGGGCCACTCGCGATTAAACAGCATGATAGAAAGCACAAGAGGAGAAAAGAACAAGTAAAAAATATCATCCCTGTCCGAACTCTAATCAAATTCGTTTAGAAATGCTACACATTTTCAGCGACATATATCCTTTCTCTTTAAAACTGTATGGCTTTTGAAATGTGTGAAGTCTTTTGAAAAGAGCAACCGTTTAACGTGGAAATGACCCCGATGCAATACGACAAGAACAGATTTGAAATATGGTCACTCCCTCACCCTCTGATCTTATTCTACATAGTGTTCCCAGGTGCAATCGTCAACGAACTGATTTTCGGACAACGACTCCCCAAGGTCATGTTGATTGATAAAGAGAGCGATAAACCTTGGATGGAACGCACTTACATACCTTGTCCGCACTGTGAAACGCTGAATGATGGCCGTTTGTGGACAAAATGGAATGCTTTCGGGCATTGGTTTGGCTACGTTTGTCCGAGTTGCTATCAAATCATTCCGTGTTTATGGAACATTTTCAGTCTCGCCGTATTAGCGATGACTTACCCGCTATGGTATTTCCCCGCACGATTCTTCCGCCATAGGTGGATAGAGAGAGAAAAAGAGAGATTGGCGAAGGTCATTGAACGCCCTCTAATTCAAGCAAGGTCCATAAATTGGCTTTTGAGAGGTGTTTTCTATCTCGGTGGACTCATGTGGTTGGTCCTCGAGGTTCTTCCGCAGGTGTGGGAGGTTATGAATGGAGAAGAATGGAATTTGCTAATGATGTTTATTGCATTGCCAATTTGGTTGACAACGGGTTTTGCATGGGGTTTATTCATGCGTTTTTGGATGAATCGAAAGGGAAAAAGGGACAGATAGAGATACTCTCGACGTTTCACCGGACACTGTTCTTTGTAAATTTGTGTCTTTTTTCGTGTGATATTGAGTTTTTTCAACGCATACCAAATACCATGTTTTGAGACCCCGAAATGGGCAGCACGCTCTGGTTGTGTGGCATCTGGAAAATCGGCAACGTGTTGCTTGAGATCTTGGTAATCAATGTTTTGAGGCCCTTGAGGTTCCAGTTTCTTAGAAGTCAACGGGTCTTGAGCATCCAACCACTCATAGATGATGCCTTGAGAGATGCCAAATCGTCGTGAATTTTCTGCTTGACTACCGTCATTATTTGGATTTACCCCCAGTTTTTATACACTTACCATGGTGGAGGGGCAGCAGAAACAGGATAGGTACCCGATTCCTTGTAATGCCACCGAAAACTGGTTAGAATAGTATATCAGAGAGTAAAAGATTAAGCAGGTTTTTTGGGGGGTAAGTTTTTCCAGTGTTATCCCGAAATCATCTAAAAAGATCGCAATTAGTCGTTTTTGGATTGGTTAATTTTAGTATTACAAATGAAATTTGACATTTTTTTGCATAAATTGTATTCTATTTAGAACGTCACTTGGTAGGGTTATGCTATCTGTCTCACTTGAGGCAGACCCTACCTTAACCGAATAGCATCGGGAAGTGACGGGCTGTTAAAGTGGTGGAAATCCAGTAAATTTGCACGGACATAACCTTTATACAAAGGGAATATCATGGCTTTAGCTGTGTTTATTATTGTCCATGCCATTGCATATCGCGGGGCATGCTCATTAGTCAATAATACACTAAACGGAGTAGATGCATTATACAATCCAATGTGGACAACGACTAAAAGTGGATACCGATTTGTGAAAATCTACATGTACTTAGGATTACCCATTGCTTGTCTTAATGGGTTCTTGATGTTTGGATTCATAGGTCTCCTTGTTGCTGGTGTTGGTACTTGGATCGGTATGCCTATAATCAATCTCATACTCCGTTCTAATCCGGGAAACCAGTTTATGATAGGTGGAACTATCATAATAGTTTGGACTTTTGTAAACATCGTAACAAGATTCTAACAACGACTTAAAATTGCATTTATTGCATGGTACTTAGAACGTCATTTGGTACGGCATTTCGGTTTCCTCACCTTGTGGCAGTCCCTACCCCAACCGACCGAAATCGGAAAAGTGGCGTTTGTGCTGAAGTGACGTATACATTTTAATTTTCTTACAATCAAATTATAAAATTCAGCGGCATATCACTTTGTATTTTGCTATATCGTTGAATCCTCTCCCTTTTTTATCGGAGACCTATTATGTCTTACTTTTCAAAATGGAACGAACGCAGAAAGCGAGACAAGTGGCTCATTAATGAATTTTCCAGAGTAGCATTGGCACAGTTTGAAACCTTGCGTGATCTAAATTCGCTTGATACTCCCAAAGAGAAGTTGTATGAAATAATGATTAAGGGTTTTGCTACCACTTTCGGTGTGGCTAATGAAAACAGCGATGAATTTGCTAAACATATTTTACATACAGCAACTCTTGCTGAACCGTCTGAACCCTTTGGTTTACGCATGGTTGTTGTCTCGCTTATATGTGAAACTTGGAGCTTAAAGAGCGAACTATCTATTGCTGTGGCGATAAGTAGTGTATCGGAGATAATACCTGAAAACTTATAACAATTCAACTGTAAGAGGATTCTACCTTTCCAATCTATAAAGGAATCAACTGTGTTTTTAATAACACCATACGATAGAATTATGAATCTCAATCAATAGACACACATAAATATTGAGTATTTCGTCATTATTGATAGAAAAGCCGAAGACATTCCCTATGGTGTATCACCCGTTTATGCGATTGGTGGCATGCCATGCTTCTCAAATAACAGATTCAGCCCGTCCCCCAATACCTGCTCATACGTTTTATCTTCCTTTGCCGCGATCAACCGTACCTGCTGATGGGTTTTAGGGTCAAACCAACCTGTTAGGCATCGCTTGCCTTGTCGCGATGGCGGTAACTTCTCATTGGCGTTGGCAACGACTGATTTCGATTCGTTTTCGAGTGCTGCCTTTTCCTGTTCCCTTTTTTCGTTGAAAATGTCGGTGAGGTCTTTTTTCTGATTCATCTTATCCCCCCATTTCCTTGCTGAGATATGCATAAAGTGCTGTAATTTCGTCCGATGATTTCGCGCGCGGTTCAAATTCCTGAACGCCTGTGCCGTGATTGAAGGCATGTACAAAGCCGACGCGCTGCCCCAATTGACACGGTGCACACTCGACATCGTATTGACGGATCACTTGACGTGCCTGATTGCCGAGATCACTACGGGCATCGACGCAATTCAACACGACCCGTGCCGGAACTTCCGCTATTTTCGCTATTTTCACAGTGTTTTCAATCGCGTCTAAATCTACCATAGACGGCTTACACGGGATCAGGACGATAGACGCAGCCCGTGCGATGTCGAGTGCGTCGGGTCCCGAATTCGGGGCGGTATCCAAAATAACCAGCGTCGCGCCGTTTTCCTCTGCTATCTGTAGGTAGTGTGTCAATCGAGATACGGGTGTCGCGATAATCGCTGGTGTTTTCGCTTCGCGATAATCGCCCCATCTGGTTGCACTCGCCTGCGGGTCAAGGTCAATCAGGGCGGTGGTATGCCCTTCGCGTTCTGCGGCGACACAGAGATTCGTTGCTATTGTCGTCTTGCCGGTGCCACCCTTCTGAGAAAGGATCGCTACTGTTTTCATGTTTGCCTCCATGACATGTTATCTGTGTTAATATGTTAATAGCGTGAACATGTTATCTGTGTTAATATACCATCTCTGTAAACATGTTAACACGGTTAACATGAAAACAAACGTTCACGACTCTGGATCGGTTACAGGTATTATACGGATAAAACAGAATGTCTTTTCAAAGGGCATGCTTCTATGCAAAAGTGTAGAAGCACAGAAGCACACCAGATATTCGCAATTACCCTACTTCCGTATCAACATCTTGCGTGTTGCTGTAAAGTCGCCTGTGGTAAGCGTGTAGAAATAGAGACCGCTTGCGACAGGTTCACCGACTGCGTTTCTGCCGTCCCAGTACGCCGCACGCTCCCGACTATTATAGAAACCTGCGGATTGGAAACCGAGCGAAAGCGTCCGAACCAACTGACCAGTTGTATCATAAATCGATACCGATACCAGACTGTCTTCGGAAAGTTGATATGGAATCCACGTCTCTGGGTTAAACGGATTCGGATAATTCTGCAATAGGAGGTTCTGTGTCGGTTGACTGATGTTATCAAGCCGGACAGATAAGACCGCGTTTGCGAGGTGCTCAGGGGTCACTCTAAAAGTGAGAGTCTGTGATTCCACATTGCCATTCGGACCGATGACGCGCAACTCAACCACGTCTCCAACTCGAATGACGCTCCGTCGATTCAAGTCTGCAGTTGCAGCCGTGAAGTAATCCCCTTGTACCGAGGCGGTTATTGTGCTATTTGTTCTGAGGTTACGGACGCTTACTCGGTAACCATCAAATGCGGGTTTGCCTGCTAAGTGTCCACTGACTACGAATGCCCACGCTTCCCGTGGCATCTCGGTGGATATGGCGGGTGCTGCGGGAGCACTTTCCTCCATTTGATCCATCCAAGGGGCACCGACGAAGGCAAAGTTGCGAACCTGTGGAACATTGACGATATAGCCTTGTCCACCTTCAATTGAGAAACCATCGTCGGGTGCACTGGGTGTCCAAGCAATGAACCGCTGAGTTGTGGCATCAAGGGTGATGATGGTTGTCGCTCCTGTGAGCGCGACAAGACTCTTAGCAGTCATAGGTGTCCAGGGTGCCAGTGGCACAGAAAGCATGTTCAACCCTTTAGACAGCGTGACGGTGTAGGCGTTGCTGAAAGCATCACTCTCTTCCTCGGTACCGAGTCTGGCAATAAATCCGTGTCTGCGCCCATCAGGAGAGTCATAGTGCCCAACGACAGAAGCGTCCTGATTGATATTGTAGCCTTCCGTTCTAACGCTGCCTGGAACTTTCAATTCATGGAGCCCACCAAGGAATGTACCGACATAAGTGCGGGTAACCTCACCTACCACTTTGCCTCGGGAAACGGAAATCTTTGTATCGGTGAGACCGTGCACATAAAAGAATTCATAAGTTTCTTGGGTTGGAGGGGTGAAAGATACATACCTGCCATCCCCAGAGCCTCCAGAGCGTAGGTATGGCGTATATGTACCCTCGTCATCTACGTAACTGCCGATCATACCCCCTGACGCGTTGATAAAATCGGCATAAGTTTCCGATGCACCCGGATACTCAACGATGATGTCCCCCGTGAATCCGCGACGCACGCCGGAAGCATCTATCCAATTACCCGTCAGATTCCCCGTCTCATCACTGATACCCCATATCTCCGTTTCAACGGAGCCCGGAAAATCGTATGGGCGCAACTCGCCATTTTGTAGGATGATACCGCGGTGGTGCCCCTCGCTATCCTCATAGTGTCCGGCAGCACGCCCATCATTACCGAGAGCATAGAAATAAGTGTTCTGTGAACCCGGAAAATCATACGTCTTAAAAACACCAT
>JAPOZO010000063.1:300000-400897 GCA_026706025.1 Candidatus Poribacteria bacterium | reverse complement strand
TCGCAGCCTGTCACGCCCTTCGTCGACTCCTGGCACCAAGGCATCCACCGTAAGCCCTTAGTAGCTTGATAATAAGGTGATATTATTTCTACCGATTTACCCTCTCTATACAATTGTCAAAGAACAACGCCTATTTGTTGAAGCATATAATGCTTATAGGCGATGGAGATGAGCGGAGTTGAACCGCTGACCTTCTGGTTGCAAACCAGACGCTCTCCCAACTGAGCTACACCCCCACGTGGCATGCTTTTAAGTATACCACAATCACGATATGAATGTCAAATTTATCTTCAAAATCTACCAGGGAGGAATTGCACCCCACCTTCGGTTTCTAAAACCGATGCTCCTATCTGAGCAACTGGCACGCAAGCACTATTAAGTATACCACAAACCCACGTGAATGTCAAATTTATTTCGCGAAGATTTGCCAAAAACGTGAATTCCGTCGAATTTTAACTCACGCCGAAGTTAAGTATATCACAAAACTTTGAAAATGTCAAATTTATTTTGCAATATCGCATAGAATACTACAGAAAAGGCAATTTGTCAAGTGAAAATTAGACTTTTTTTAGGGAAACTAAGCATCGACCCGTTCTAAATAGACGATGAATGTCTCTTAGTATGCGTTCATTCAATACGACGTTTTAATTCGAGCCCACGTCGAGGCTAACTTCCCTTCGGGATTTACCGCTAACCCAGGAATCCCTGGTCCCGTGATGCTGACATCGTCAAAACTGGAACTACCCTGCCATACCAGAAGTCCGACCCTGCCTTGTTTGTGGACCCCATGCTTCATGGTTGCGACCAACTTGTCGTTGTAATACCCTTCAAAGGTATCGCCCTTGACAACGATTTTAAGTTTATATTTCTCCTTATTCAATTTAATCGCGCCAACATCCTGTTGGGCATACGCCCCAGTTTTAACCCACCATTCAGCCGTGCTATTCCCCAGATTCACCCACAACCCACAGTGATTGTTAACATCCTTCCATCGCACCACTAATGCCATCCAGTTCCCCTCGGCATTCCGGATGGTCGCTTCAAAGGTAACGTCAGTCCAGTTCGCTTCACCAATCAAGGTGACTCCCTCTACGGCGTTGAGTTCCTCGCCAATATACACCTTGTTTTCGACCTTCCATTTTCCACCCTCTTCTTTCCATTCTTGCGGTTTTTTGTTATCATCAAAGTTGAAAAAGAGCGCGAAAGAAGGAGTGGTAAAAAAAAGGGGCAGAAGAAAAATTAATGTCGTCAGGGTTTTCGTTGAATCCACCTTTATTTCGGTAAGCTGCCTCATAACCGACTCCTTTACATCAAAGTTGTGTCGCAAAAAGTTTCTTAGATAATACCCTGAAGAATAGGTTCGCCGAGGCACGGGGACCTCGGCGAACAAGGTTCTGGAGAACCTGAGGACACAGTCAGCAAAGATTAGTACTCTACTGGGTCAATTCTACATATTTCCTATCTGTTTTGCTTAATTGCCGCCGAGCGGTTCCTCTGGATTCGTCCCTGGACGGCTGCCGAGCCAAAGTTTGATGGCAGGGCTGCTGGCTACGAGCCGTTGACCGACGGATGCGTTGACAACAATAGTGTATGGACGCGTCTGCTGCGTACCGATGAACGGATTACGCCGTAACTCATTATCACCAGCCCTGATAATATTTGGCACGAGTGTTAAGGTAGCCTCCGTTTGATTCCTTCGGAGTAAGGTGTTTTGTCGTCGGAGCCGGACGCCGAAAGGCAAACCGACAGCGGTAAGATTCAGATTTTGCCGGTTGCCACTTTGCCGATTAACTTTGACGATAATATCAATGGGTGAATCTGGGGTTACCACAATCTCCTCTAATCCCGTTGACAACATAATAGGCGCAGTCTCTGTAACGCTGACGACAACGTTTTGCCGCCGGACGGTCTGATCGTTGTTCTGAATTCGGTAGACTTCAACCGGTGTTGCGGCGCGACGATATTCATTGCCAGCAGCAGTGGTGACGGCACCGACAACCTGAACGACGCGAGGTTCAAGTTCAGCATCAGGTGCGGCGGTAAGCGTAATGTATCCTTGTGTTACGCCAGTCCCCGAAAGGATCGCGCTCTCGCTGGCAGTGACACCGGGTGGCAAGTTTTCAACGGAGAGGAGTATTGGTTCTGTAAATCCAACGCGGCGTTGCAGCGTCACATCCAACAAGATCGTTCCCCCACGTCCGATATTGGGATTATCAGGTGTTACGGAGATGGCAAAATCAGGTTTTGTTAGACGAGCATCTAAGTGGTAAACGTAGCCTGCACCACCGTTTCCAGCAATGTCCTCAACTCGGACAGCATACTCACCGGGCTGGTTGAAACTGTAATCAATAATAGCGTTACGTCTGCCGCCAATGCCAGCATTATTTGCTAACACCTGCCCATCTGCATCGAGTAAGGTGAGAGATGGACTCAATGGTGAACCCAGACGTTCTGCAGAGACAGTGAGCGAATACCCGCCTATGTCCGCGAAAAATCCCCACGGTCCATAGCCGTTCGTAACTTTCACAAGAATCTTGTTTCTACCTTTAGAGACAGGTAACTGAATAACATCATCGGCACGACGCAGTGGACGGTGGATGTATTTGCTGAAAACAAGTTTGTCGTTCACCCAAATCTTGATGGTATCATCAGAACCGAGGGACAAGAGATAGTTCTGATCACGGTCAGATTCGAGGTATGTCAAGGCATAGCCAGTAACATCGTCTTCGGGGACGTTTGAGAAGACGTTCTCACCCCTACGATTGGTTTTATACCACCCGATTTTTCGCCCTTCTTTGCCGATGTACTCCTTATCGAGATCAATCTCGGTTTCAGGGGGATAGACTGTATCAAACCCCCTTTCATCAACGTTATCAAATGGGAAGATTACCCACCATGGACCGAGGCTTGTGCCTTCTGAGATGGTAAAACGGTAGTAATCCACCTCACCGGGTTCTGAGATACGTCCACTGATTGCGCCAGGGGTTGTGAGGTGCTGCGCGTGTTCGAGTTGGCGTGCGATGAGTGCCCCTAAACGTTGCGCTTCTTGGGCAACAAAAGCGATGATACGGTCGCGCTCAGTCGTTGTAATGTCGGCATTCTCTTTATTTGCCATGCGCGTAATAGTGTTTGTCCATTCCTCGGCAGAGAGTGCGCGGTTGCTCGGTGAACGCAGTTCATGGCAGACACTACACTTTGCTTCAAAAAGAATTTCGGATTCGGTGAATTGTGTCGTGGCATCTTGCGTAGCAGGTTCGTCAGAAGCGGATTGACGTTCAATATTTTCTTCAACAGTTTCAGGGTGCGCGTTGATGACAAACGGAAAGATGCCGTACGGGGTACGAATCTGTTTAAGACCGGGTTGCTCATCCGCAGTCAACTCGACCTGCCACTCCGTTTCGGGTAGATTTTCCCCGCCAATTACACACTGAATAATGTTGGTTTTCGCCGGGACGGCAGGTCCGTATGAAAGAGAGCCTGTTGCCTCTGTCAGACTTGCAGCCTTCCTGTCTCCACCCAGAGGCACCGTTCCACCAGCAGGGAAAAGATAGGTATTGTACGGAAGAACACCGCCCGTTAACCGGTAAACGGAATCTGGGTTGCCGCGATGCAATAGATCACGAATACGTAGGAGATAGGGCCCATCGTCAGGAAGCGTTATATCAATGAGCGGATCAAGACTGTAGAACCCGTTACTGCGTGCAAGTTCGACACCCTTTGCATCAAAAACAGAGATCGTTGGATTAAAGAACTGTTGGCTAATGTTGTTAAGGCGGTATGCCTTGACGCTAAACACACATCGTTGTCCTTTGCTTCCTTGAAAAACGTAATAATCTTCGTCGCCACCCGGATTCACGACCCCATTGATAAGGCTTGGTAGCTCAATAGTGGTAGCGGATTCTGGCTCGTTATTCGACTCGGTTTCAATGACATCGGGGGTGTGACTTACCTCAAAGGGCCATGCGGTGGAGGTGCCGTGCTTGCCGACAATCCGAATTTCGCGAAGCCCGATGGGTGCATCCGGCGCGATAGATAATTCGGCGGTTAATCCAGCACTGGCTCTTGCAGCCGATGAAAGATAGGCAACAATCTGCGTCTGTGCTTCCGCGCTGATCTCTGCGCCCTTCTCCGTAATCATCCGTTGAACAGTGGCTTTCCACTGCGCCGGGGTCATTGACCTGTTACTCGGCGAGCGGAGTTCGTGGCACTGCCCGCAATTCGCGTCGAAGACGGGTTTATGAGTATCATCAACTTCACCACCAGCGGGATGAAGTTGCGCGGTAATCCCCGATTCTCCTTCAACAATGACTCGGTGGGCACCCTCTAAATCAGAACCTTGGATGGCGACCTCAACAGTCATTCCGGGTTGGCCGCCCGCCGGAAAAAGAGAATTAAGTCGCGGGGTACCTTGTGCGAAGACGGGAAGCGAAATAGAAATAAAGAGCAACGTAAAAAGCGTTCGGATTGTACTTGCAAGGCTATATTGCTTAGTCAAAAGGGGTATAGTATTGGTAAGCATCGCGAAAGACCCTCCCCAAATAGTTATCAGTTATCAGTTATCAGAGGACTGGTTTTCAGTTTTCAGTTGTCAGTTGTCAGTTAAGAGGTTTTCGGGGTATCCCAAAATCTCTTTCTGACAACTCTCACTCTGAGGCATCCTGATTGCTGACTGCTGAAAGCCAACTGCCATATTAGAACTCGTGTGTTAAGGTGCGTCTGCGGAGATTCCAGAGCCGTACTTTGCCATCTCGACCGCCTGCGGCGACGAACTCGCCATTCGGACTGAACTTTACAGCGTAAACAGCATCGGTCGATTCATCAAAAGTGCCATAACGGTTGCCTGACCGGAGATTCCATATAATCACGGAAGTGTCTGCACTACCGGACGCAATCATTGCCGTCTGATTGTTTGTGCGTCTTGGTAAAACGAGTGCAGTATCAACACTATAAACAGCACCTTGATGCCCATCGTATTCACGAACACGAGCCCCTGTCATCTCAAGTGAATCTCGTCCGACTGCGATCTCCTCGTCGTCTTCGGCCGGTGTAACGCGCCATGTCCGGACGGTATTATCGGCAGATCCTGAAACTATCACGCCTTCATTAACTGAATAGGCAAGACTATAAACAGCGTCATCGTTTGCATCAAAGTTCACCATGACGTTAAAAGTGTTAGGGTTCCATACTTTTATGGTTTTATCTTCACTACCAGTGACAAAGTAAGTTCCTTGTGGGTGGTACAAGGTGCAAAGGACTCTCCCGACGTGTTGGGTAAGCCACTTTGCTTGTTTGTCTATTGGATCTTCGGTATCCTCAAGGAGCGTTACATCAATGACAGCACTATATTCATCCATGCTGGCAGTGAGTAGGGTTGTGTTACTCGGACTGAGTGCAATAGATTCAATGGTGTCACCGTGAACCTCGAAACTTTTTATGAGCTCTTCAGAGGCGACATCCCAAATGCGTATTTCACCGCTTTGGGCGGGAACACCACCACCGGCATAGAGCCGCAAGGACGACGTATCCTGATTATTCGCTGCTGCGAACTTAAGACTTCGGACCTCGCCAGCATGCGGTTCATAGGTGTGAATAATACTTTGTGTCTCCAGATCCCAGAGTTCAATCCACTGATATTTCCCGACAGCAAGCGTTTTCCCATCAGGACTAAATTCAAGTGACCAAATGGGAGACAGCGGTTGGTCTGCAAAACCGATCGGCATTGCAAAGATAATATAGGACGCTGCTACCAGGATTCCTATGTTACGGAGCGTAACGAAAGCAATATGACGCATTTTTTTATGGGGTTAAAGATTAGAAGGTAGGTAGCAAGGATTGGAAGGATAAAAGAATTAGGGCGGTCCCCTTCATTCTTCCATCCTTCTATTCTTCGATGCGAATCCCTCTAACCTTCAGCCCGTTGCTTGGTAAGCGATTAGAATGCAGATCGCAAATGTAAAGCCTTCTCACTGCGAAGCAAAATTTGGTTTCCGCGTGTGGGAAACCAAATTTGGGCGAGTACGCCGCAAAATCGCGCTTAACTAAGTACACCACGGATGGGTCTCCCGCCGCGTGAGAGGACGATACGGACTCCGTCTGGTGACTCAAGGTGCTGATTATAATCAACACCGAGGGATTGATAGAGTGTCGCTGATAAATCTTCCGGGCGTACCGGCGTTTCAGCAGGTTCCATGCCAAGCGGATCGGAAGCACCGATGACCTGTCCACCTTGGACACCGCCCCCAGCGAGCATGATCGAGAAGACGCGGGAATGATGGTCACGTCCAGCGTTTCTGTTGATGACCGGCGTTCTGCCGAATTCCCCCATCGCGATGACAAGCGTGGTTTCCAATAAGCCGCGATCGCTGAGATCTGTGATTAAGGTAGTCATCGTCTGATCGAAAGCGTTGAGTTTCCCGGGCAGGGATGAGAAGATGTTGTTGTGGTTATCCCATCCACCGTTGCTGACTGTGACGAAGTTAACACCTGCTTCAACGAGCCTTCTTGCGAGGAGACAGCTTTGTCCGAAAGTGTCGCGTCGATATGCGTCGCGCGTTTTACCGGGTTCAGCATTGAGCTCAAACGCGGCGCGGGCATCGGTGGAACTCATCAAGTTATATGCGGAGGTGTAAAAGTCGTCAACCGCTTCCGCAGCAGGGTTGCCTGCCTCGTATTTTTTGAAGGCAGCATCAACAGCTTGGCGTAAAGAGCGTCGGCGTTCAACACGTTCAACAGAGACGCCTTTAGGTGGTTCGAGGTCGCGTACTTTGAAGTTATTGCTTGCCGGATTTCCGCCAGGCGAGAAAGGTGCGAGCGATGCGCCTAAGAACCCGCCACCACCATAGGCGACAGGTGCTGGGACAGAGATGTAAGGCGGCAAAGCACTCCGCTGTTCTTTGAGTTTGGAAATAACGGCCCCATACCCTGGAACAGCAAAACCGGGTAAGGGTTGATAGCCCGTCATCATATAGTGTGTTCCACGCTCATGCGCTGCCTCTGGAGAGGTCATCGAACGGATGATGCAGAGCTTATCGGTCTGTTGTGCGAGTCTGGGGAGATGTTCACTAATTTGGATGCCGTTGACATTCGTCGCTATCGGCTTGAAAAGACCACGTATTTCTTCAGGAGCATCCGGTTTAAGATCCCACATATCCAGGTGGCTTGGTCCACCACCTAACCAGACAAGAATAACGGATGTAGCAGTACCTGTAGAAGCACTCGGCGCGCTAACGCTCGCTTCTGCAGTTGCAGCCTGTGCTTTGAGTCGGAACAAGTCTGTGAGACTCAAGCCGAACAATCCAAGAGCACCTGCTTTTAGAAAGTCCCGACGGTAAAATCCTTCACAATCCGTGTGTATGCATCTATTTTCAGCCATGATTTTCTCCTTGTGATACGGGAATGGTTTTTAGTTATCAGTTGTCAGTACGATTTTTTTCAAAAAATCTTTCAGTTTTATTAGTTATCAGTTGCCAGTACGATTTTTCTGCGAAAAATCTTTCAGTTGTCAGACAGAGACGTTCGGATTTTCAAAAACCTCTTTTAACTGATAACTGATAACTATTAAGACCGATAACCATTCTTCGCCACGCGGTGGCTACACATCAATTGCGCGAAGGTCGCTTTCGTAGCCTTCTTATCCATCGCTGCGCCTTCGCGATGTTGGTATCAAGCGGTTCTTTCATCTCAAAATATTCCGTATGTCCAGCATAGATCTGATGCCAATCAACAATACAAGGCATCTGATATTGTGTAAGGGTTCGCATCAAGAAAGCCCGAACTTTAGCCCGGGTATCCTGTGGTGCGTTGTTAATAGCATATCCAATCTGTTCATCGGTGATAACGCGCTCCATCTGTCCGTGTGCTTGCAGTGCGTAATAGAGCCCGCTTTCTGTACGAATGTTATGATATTCTAAATCTTGACTTTTGATCCAAGGATCATCCCAATCGAGTTTTTCTTCGGCAATGAAAGTTTCAAGCAACCATTTTTTTGCGGCCCAATCAACACGTGGAATAACGCGCTCCCAATCTTCTTCAAGATCATCAAGTATAGACTCCCACGCCGAAAGGACCCACTGGTTTTCTTCGTCAGGTTCGGTGATGAATGCCTGGACGAAGTTGAGATATTCTCGCTGTAAATCAACGGCGGAAATTGTTTTCCCAGATTTAAGTTCAATCCGCCACTTGAAAGTGCTGTCACGAGAGATGTGTCGAATAGCGAAGACTGGATCAGCGAGTTCAAAACCGGGCAGCGGTAATTTTTCACCGTGTGTTTCATAAAACGTCTCAATCGCGGAGAGCAAGAGCGAAGTGGTACCGACCTTGAGTGCGGTAGCGTACTCCGACATATTAGAATCTCCAACGAGGAGATGGAGCCGTCGGTATTTTGTGTAATCGCTGAGCGGTTCGTCTCTTGTATTGATAATAGCACGACTGAACTGAATCCACTCATAAATTTCAGTGACAATATGATCGGCGCGTTGCGAGATTTGATAATTTTGTTGCTCAGTGAGCTGCTGCCCTTCCAAAACATCTTGTGCCCCAAACTCAATCATTTCATCATAGACACCGACTCTACCGGCACCGGCATAAATTTGTCGGGTAACGAAGAAAGGCATGAGTGTTGGGATGACGACCCGGTAAAATGGAACCTCTCGACTGACTTGGAAGTTTTCATGACATCCAAAGGTTGCCCCGGTGAAATGGTCAATATTATTTTTGAAGAAGGCAGTTGGCAATCCTGTATCATCAAGGATGTTATTGATGATTGTTTCAATGGCTTTATCGTAAGCGACAAGATCAAAAAGTGTAGCACATTCGGGGGTTGCATATTCAAGATGCCCCATATCAATGTAAAGACGGCCGCCATTGAACAGAAATCCACCGTTACCGGGGGGTTCACCCCAGTCTCGGTAATGGATGTCGCGGAGTCCGAGTTCAAGTACATCAAAAACGTAGTCCCGAACCCGTGCGGCGACCCCTTCAGAGGTTCCGCGAATCCGCTCGGTATCTGTCATACATCCAAATTCTGTTTCGATTCCAAAAATACGCTTGTTCATCTTAATGGTTGTCAGTTTTCAGTTCGGTTTTTTTTCAAAAAACCTTTCAGTTGTCAGTAACAAGAGACGTTAGACGAATCAGTATCCCCTCTTAACTTACAACTTATAACTTATAACTTATAACTATTCGCTATTTCAGTGCGTCTTCAATCTCCTGAGAAGTAAGGAGTCGGAATTTACTTGTGCCGTGTTGTGCAGTTTCCAAAACCCCTACTTCAATTTGACCTTCTTCACGTGCGGTATCAATAATCTCGTACATCTGCGCAGTCTCTAACTGGGTATCCTCCGATTCTGCGTCTTCCGGCTCGCGTGAACTTAATTCTTTACCGATTGTCCAAGCCTCTAACGCCAACCGGAACGCCGTAGTTAAATCTCTGTCAGCGTCAGTCTTTGCAGCAGTGAGATATTTTTGCATTCCTGTTTCAATTGTTTCTGTTCCAGCGATAACTGCAAAAGATGGATCGGTTCGGACAATGCCATCAAAGTTGATCCCTGTGAATTGGCTTTTTCCTGAAACACTGCCGAGTTCAGCGAGCAACATTTTGATGATATAAGCTTCACCGGCAATGGACTCAAACGCCTGCTTAAAAGCAGGTGCCAACGTATAGTTAGTTAACCGGTGTAGATTTATATCTTCAGTAGCATTTTGAAAGCCTTGGACGCTGGCAGTATCGGTAACAAGCATCCGTAAACGTTCAATATCAGCCGGGTGCCCGATTGCAGAGAGTGCGATCCGATCATGCACCTCAAATATTTTACGTTGTCCCTTACTGACAGTCAAGAGCATCATACCTTCGTCGTAGGTAACACCTACGACAGGACTGCCCAATCGGAGTTCGTCTTCAATGTAATCTCGTCTGTCCTGAATCGCCTCTATCCAGCGATATGGTTCATCTCGCATTTTTTAATAGTTGTCGGTTGTCAGTACGATTTTTCTGCGAAAAATCTTTCAGTTGTCAGTTCCAACTCTCACTGCGAGGTACTCTTAACCTATAACTCTCACTGCAAGGCAAACTGGCAACCGATGGCTATTCCTCTACATTTGGTTGTGCCTCAGCGTACCATTCTGCTAAATCATCATCAGAAACGGTATTAACACCGGTGCGTGTTACGGTTTTGAGAGTCGGAAAAATTTTCACTTTAGCATTGTATCCACTCGTTGCGGCATCGTATTCACTGGCGATGTCCAAGAGTCTTAAGATAGCGATGGCTGCCTGCCGTTGGTCCATTTCGTGCAAGGCAGTCTCACCAAACCGAGACAGATAGCGCAACACGCCCCGGATCCAGATAGAACCAGAACCAGTTGTTGCAAAATCGACGTTCTCAAAGTGCGCCCCGAGTGCGTCATAGAAGAAAATTTTTCCGCCGTTCCCGTCATCGGCGGCATTTAAATCATACAGTGCAAAGATCGGAATAACGCCACCGATACCCTGGAGTGCCATCGACAGATTCTCACGGATGAGTCTTGACAACATCCGAAGTTTGCCTTCGAGGCTTAACTCTTGGAGCTGGCTGCGCCGGAAATATTGGAACGAGTGCTCCAATATTCTGGCAATTTCATAAGCGATTGCGGGTGATCCTGAAATAGCAAGTGCAGAATGCCTATCAATTTGCAAAACTTTCTCGGCTCGATCATAGATGACAGAGGTGCCTGCGGTAGCACGCCGGTCCCCTGCGATCATGACACCATCTCGGTAAAGAACAGCAACCACGGTGGTGCTATGTGCTATTTCAACATCTGCTCCGTGTCGTGCGGTTTCCGGTGGCACCTCTATCTTTAAGGGATAATTTGCGTATCTCAAGAGGTCGAGAAAGTCGCCTTTGTGGTTTATTCCTCCGTGGGGTGCGAGTTCTTGGTGTCCTGCACCACTTAGATTCAGGAAATCACCGTTATAGTGCATTATTCCCCCGTTCTTTGGCGATAACGCCGGGACTGATCTTTGTCAACACGACGCATGCGCTTGAGCAATTCTTGTGTATCAGGACGACTGACTTTCTGGCGCTTGGGTCCCTCGTTATCACTATCGCCATCACCGGGTCCGATGGGTTTTGTATCTCTCTGCTTGCGCTCAAGCTGAGCAATGATATTAGCTGCCATTTTAATTCTCCTTTTTTTAATAGTTGTCAGTCATCAGTACGATTTTTTTCTCCGAAAAAAATCTTTCAGTGGTCAGTGGTTTTCAGTTATCAGAGCGATTTTTCTGCGAAAAATCTTTCAGTTTGCTTCGCAGTGAGAAAAAGAGACCTCTTGAATTGTCCCAACCCTCTTTTAACTGATAACCGATAACTGACAACCCCTCTTCTGATAACTGATAACCATCTTCTCATAAACGTAATTTTTTAATTAATGTTTCGACGGTCGGTGATTCGTCAAGAGCCTCATTATATTGCTGTGCGATGTCTGCCTCAGCGAGTGCGTTGAGGTTAACTTCTCGGGTCCGCCCATTGACAGTAAAGGTAATGCTATCCCACTGGATTGCTTTTATTGATTCACTAAACCGATCAACAGCGCGCCCGCGAAAGTAGGCCCGTGTGCCAGCAGGCGGATTATGAAGTGCTGCTTCAATCTGTTCGTCTGTGACGATACGACGCATGGGGATTCCATAGTAAAGCCCTTCATCGAGATCAATGTTATGATATTCTAAATCCAAACTCTGGAGCCATGCATCGTCCCATGGGACTCCCTCTTCTTCTGCAAAGGTTTCAAGTAACCACTTCTTCGCGACCCAATCAAGCCGATCAATAAGCGACATTGGATCTTTCTCAAGTGTATTGAGCGTATCTTCCCACTCTGTGAGTACCCAGTCAGTTTCAAACCCCCCAACATCGTCGAGATGTTTCTGTGCGAGTGCGAGGTACTCGCGCTGATGGTCGATTGCCGACATCGTTTTTCCATCATCTGTCATCACCATCCAACGATACGTCTGGTCATGCGACACGGTCTTGATGGTATCAATTGGATTGGCAAGTGCGAGCTTTTCCGGGACCCTCCGTTGTTCAATCAGAGCAATAACAAGCGCGGTGGTGCCGACCTTGAGAGCCGTTGCGTATTCAGACATATTGGCATCACCTGCGATACCGTGGAGTCTCCGGTATTTAGATGCGTCAGCATGCGGCTCGTCGCGCGTATTGACGATAGGACGGTTGTGCATGGTATCAACACTTGCCTCAACGTGAAAGAAATCAGCACGTTGTGACAATTGGTAATGCCCTGGTGTTGCAAGCCCGGCTTCAGTCTCAATACCGAGTTTCCCTGCGCCTGCGAAGATTTGTCGTGTTATAAAGAACGACATGATTCCCTGTTTGAGCGTCTCAAAAGGCACTTCACGCGCCATCAAGTAATTATCGTGGCACCCGTAGCTATGCCCGTGAAAATCGGTATTATTCTTATACAACAGCACGCGTTTTCCGAGTTTCTGACTGCGTGTTTCAGCACATCGGTGGAGGATACGTTCCCCCGCTTTATCGTGTGCCACAAGATCAAACAGGTTGCTGCATTCAGGTGTAGAATACTCCGGGTGCGCGTGGTCATTGTAGAGGCGCGCGCCGTTGACGAGAATGTGATCACTTTTAATTTCGGCGAAAGAGAGTCGCTCTTTCTTATTTCGCTTCCGATCGCGCGCTTCCTCTTCCTTCTCATCAGGATGATTGGAGAGTGTGTCTGCCCGAAAACCGCGTTCATCTCGCAACGGGTCTTCCCCGCGATAGTCCCACACCGGTCGAAAATCTTCTTGACGGTAACTTTTTATGAGCTCAATAGACTGCTTGACGGCATCAATGTGCGCTTCATTTTCGAGTGTGATTCCGTATTCAGTTTCAATTCCAAAAAGTCTTTCCATTTATTGGTCATCGGTTATCGGTTATCGGTTATCGGTTAAAGAGGGTTAGCGTTGCTTCACCAGTAAACGTGACGGTCCCAAGATCTCTCTTAACTGACGACCGAAAGATTTTTTGAAAAAAATCGTACTGAAAACTGACAACCATCCTCCTAAATGACACGCGAGCCAGACGCTTTACGCCGTTCCCGCTTTTCAGCTTTGATAGGTGTAACTTTGACGACGTTTGCTGGATCGTAATCCAGGAGTTTGAGCCAGTCTTCGGTCGCCTCGGTCGGCGGGAAGATTTCACTCTCAAGAAACTCCGCGGCGAGTGCGTCTAACAGGTCGGCCCGCGAGATTCCGCTTTCTTTTTCCGGGTTCTGAATTGCGCGTTTGAGTGCGGATTCCTTAGCGCGCTGCACAATCGACTCAATAATAGCACCACTACAGAGATGCCCACGATAGAGAATATCGCGTCTGCCACTCCTGAGGGAGACTTCAAGGAATCTGTTGTCCTCGTCCTCACGAAACATTTCATCAACAACCTGCGCGATCAGGTCTTCGACTGCCTTTTCAGCCGGTATAACTTCGGGTGGTGCTTCGTCTGGTGTCTCCGTCTCTGGGTCACGGGTTACCTCTGGAGCGATAGGTAGCTCGGGTGTAAAGTAAATACGGAAGATATCCTTCGCAGCGTCTGCGTCTGGACGAGTCACTTTAATTTTTCTATCAATGCGTCCTGGCCGCAGAATAGCAGGATCAATGAGATCTGGACGGTTTGTAGCGAGAATAATAACGACATCCTGTAGAGACTCAATGCCATCCATTTCCGCGCAAAACATTGGCACAAGCGTATTTGAGATGCTATGAGATCTGAGTGCCCGCCGTGTTCCTAATATAGACTCTGCCTCATCTATAAACACAAAAGCTAATTTGCCATCATCCTTTTTTTCACGGGCGATCTGGAATATTTCACGTACTTTCCGTTCAGATTCTCCGAGCCACATGTTCAGAATTTCAGGGCCTTTAATGTGGAGGAAACACCCTTCAACATCTTCTCCACCCTCCCTTCGGAGCTGCTGCGTCAAGTTATAGGCAGTCGCCTTACCGATGAGCGTTTTTCCGCATCCTGGCGGCCCGTGGAGGAGAAACCCTTTCGGGGCACTGTATTGGAAACGCGAAAAGAGTTCGGGATGCAGGATGGGAAGTTCAATCGTATCTTTAATACGTTGGATCGTTTCGTCAAGCCCGCCGACCTTAGACCAGGGAATATTTGGCACTGCCTCAAGCGCGTAAGCGTCCGTCTCTTTGGTAGCAATATGTTCAAGAGCGACCCGGTAATTGGAGTCAACTCGGACCTCATCGCCAGGCTTGAGTTTGACATCCATGAGGTCTGCGGAGCGTTCAAGGATAACGGTTTGCGCGTTAGGTTCTTGTCCAATACGGAGCCGTCCATCTGGTATAACCTCAGATACTTTTGCGATGGGTCCGGCATCGTTGTATCCGAGTTCACCGACGACGACAAAGGCATCGTTTAATAGTACACTGAACCCCTTTTTCAAGGTTCCCGGGTCAAGTTCGGTATCAAGGTTGGCGTAGTATTCGGAACCCCCGACGATGACGCGTGCGATGTCTTCTTTCGGCAATCCGAGCAAGGTGCCGATACGATTTGCGGGTGAAGTGAGTTTTTCAATCTGCGCCTCCATTTCCGCATGGATACGGAGTGCTTCCTGCTGAATCGCGTGAATTCTTTCCCGAAACTCACCTTCATCACTCAGAATAGAACGCCGCAGCTCAAGGAGCCATCGACGACGACTGTCCTCTGGCGGTGTCTCAGTGATAAGATGGTGAATTAACTGCAACGAATAGCCGGAATTCATCTCCTCTTCTTCAGAGGTGAGTTCTTCTTCAACTTCTTCGTCATCTTCAGTAAACAGGTCGTACCTGTCGGGATTTGCGCCAGCAGCTTTCGGATTTTTCTTATCGTACATTTGATGTCTCCTCAGGCAGAAGCGGATGACTTTACGATAGAGTTTACCACACTTCCCACAATTTTGCGAATATTTATTTTAAAAGTTGTCGGTACGATTTTTTTCAAAAATCTTTCAGTCGTCGGTTGTCAGTGAAGAGAAAGGCTTCATATATCAAGTTCACCTCTTAACCGATAACCGATTTCTAACCGATAAATCCACCTTACCAGGGGGATTTAATCTGTGCAAATTGAGTTCTGCTGTGATAATTTGTAATAGTTTAGCATAAGTTGCAACATAAATGCAAGAAAAAACAACTTTATACCAGGGACATTCAATTTTAAGAAATTATTGGATTGGATGTCTTTTTTTTGGGATCCGGTGCGAAATCTAGCGAAATCCAGCGAAATCCAGCGAAAATTTCTGCGTTTTGTTTTAAAACATAACATATATGAAGTATTAACACCTACGAGAAATACGCTGTTTCCGCGGAGGAACTGGTTCGGTTGATGAAGATTAATAAAATATTTCGGTAATTCTACGTTCTCCCCAGGCCCGGTAGGTGCGGTTTCCTAACCGCACATAAGTGTCAATTTAAGAAAAAAACGTATCCTCCCGTAGGTTGGGTTGAACGGATACTGCCAAACCCTGAAAATTAACACAACACTCAGCCTCTCCCAAAGATGCCACGTCAAACAGAAAACCGAGAGAAACCCAACGCCTTTGCGGTTTACGGCCACTTGAGGGGCTGAAGTTGGGTTTCACTGCGTTTTTAGAGGTATAGCACGGCAAGTTGGATTTCAGGGTATTGGCACACCGACATACCTTTTCAACACCGTTCTACCCAACCTACGGGACTAAATTGACACTTATGGTACACCGCAAAACCGCACCATAGGTGTCAATTTAGGGATATTTCTCGTCATTTCGTAGGAGCATCTCTACAAATGCCGCCCCTACGGGGCTTAGGTGTGTGAGGTCCCGTTTTTCTACAGAGATACCATCCCTACGGGATTCAAGAGATTTTTGAAGTCTTTAAGGTTTCTATGTAAAATCCGGTTCGGTTGGGAAACCGAACCTACTGGCCTGGGATCGCGACGGTTATTTTTTCTAAAATTGACACCTATGGTACACCGCAAAACGGCACCTATCGGGGCCCCTCAACTTATAGATATCTTGCTTCGCTGGATCAAAGCGCGTTTCGATTTTCTGTAGCGTTTTGATTTTATTCTATTTTTAGACACTAAAGCGTTAATGATTAACTTGACTTGCATCGCTGTGTATGTTAATATTTTCGCAAATAACAGCAGGAGAGGTGAGCGATAATGACACTCATATCTATGCTTGAAGACGCAGTTCAACAATACGGCAATAAACCCGCCTTGGCGCACAAACCGAAAGGTGGCACTTATCAAGATATTTCTTATACCGAGTTCAGTGCTTCAGTGGCTGCCTTCAGTAAAGGACTTAATGCGCTTGGGGTGGAAAAGAATGACCGCGTTGCAATTCTCTCCGAGAATCGTCCCGAGTGGGCAATTACGGATTTTGGTAGCCTCAAAGTCGGTGCCGTAACCGTTCCGATGTTTTCAACACTGACAGCGGCGCAAGTAAGCTATATCCTGAAAGACTCCGGTGCGAAAATTATCTGTGTATCTACCGAAAAACAGTTGGAGAAGGTAACTTCAATTCGAGATAAGGTTCCGACACTTGAACAGGTAATTATTTTCGATTCTGTTGAAGGTGAAACGCCAGAAGGCGTTATCCAATTTGATGCAGTCTGTGAACTCGCGGGTGAGGAGACCAACAATGCTGCGAGCGAAGAAGACCTCGCAACGATTATTTATACGTCAGGCACGACGGGCAATCCAAAAGGGGTTATGCTGACGCACGCGAATTTTATTTTTAATGTAGAGGCGTGCAAATCGCTTATTGATGTAAGCGAAACCGATGTGTTGTTATCGTTCCTGCCGCTATCGCATGTATTTGAACGGCTCGGTGGACATTATGTGCCACTGTTCTCAGGCGCGAAGATAGCATACGCGGAGAGTACATTCACAGTGGCGCAGAACATGAAGGAAGTCGCGCCGACGGTGATGCTCAGTGTGCCGCGGCTCTACGAAACCATGCACGAAAGAATTCTACGTGCGGTCCAAGAGGGTTCGCCCGTCAAACAGAAAATTTTCCACTGGGGCGTTTCGGTTGGTTCAGCAGTGAGTTCCGCAATTCAACAGGGAAGAAAACCGTCTGCGATTTTGCAATTGCAGCAGAACATTGCAAATAAACTCGTCTTTGCGAAGTTGAAGGAAGCAACGGGTGGAAGGTTACGGTTTTTTGTCTCTGGTGGTGCGGCGTTACCGCAGTCAATTGCTGAATTTTTCCACGCAGCGGGGATCTTGATTTTGGAAGGCTACGGATTAACGGAGACCTCGCCTGTTATTAGCATAAACCACCTGGGAAAATGGAAGTTTGGAACCGTTGGTGCACATGTCCCTGGTGTAGAGGTACAGATCGCCGAAGACGGTGAAATTTTAACCCGCGGTCCACACGTCATGAAAGGTTACTTCAACAACGACACCGCGACGGCAGAGGTCATCAATAAAGACGGATGGTTTCACACGGGTGACATTGGTATTATTGACGCAGATGGGTTTATTAAGATCACTGACCGGAAAAAGAATATCATCGTGCTTTCCAACGGTAAGAATGTCGCGCCCCAACCGATCGAGAGTGAATTGGTGAGAAGTCCGTTCATCAGTCAGGTTATGGTAGTCGGTAGCGAACGGAAAAATCTTGCGGCGTTGATTGTGCCGAATTTTGACGCGCTCAAGGCGTGGGCAGCAGAAAACGGTGTTGCTACGGATGACCTGTCAGCAATGCTCCAGACGCGCGAGGTACAACGGCACATTCAAAGCGAAATTCGGAGCCGTCTGACGGATTTTGCGGATTTTGAGCAGGTGCGACGGTTCACATTGCTTGAAAAGGAATTTTCGCAGGAAGCTGATGAGATGACCCCGACGCTGAAGTTGAAGCGGAATGTTATTATGGAGCGATACGCGGATGCGATTGAAGGGATGTATCCGGAGGATGCCTAAGGCATGGAAGGGTGGAAGAAGATTTTATCTTCTTGCTAACCTGCCTGTCTAAGGTCTAACCGCACTCCGGTTAAAAATTACTTTTCTTGCGGCGATAAAAGGCGGTACTGGCTAAAACAAGTTCTGCCGAATTTTTAATAAAAAAGAATGGCAACCCTCGGAGGAGACAGAATCCAACGGCGATGGTAGCAAGTATAAGACTTCCTTGCGCCAAAGCCGGGTTTTTCAAGAAACATGTGCCGGCAAGACTCGTGAAGGCTAACATTTTGGTGATACCGGAAAGGGCACGACTGAAGCGTGAGCGTGTGAGTGCGTATGCCCATCCGGTTTCTGGGTATCCAAAAAACCGTTGCAAACTGTCCGTGATAAACCCTCTTGACACGACAGCAATAGGCATCCATAATGGAAGGTGTCCTGTCGTCGCAAAATAAACCCAAAAGGTGTTTTCGATGATTCTGTTTGCAGCAGTATCAAGAACTTCACCGAGTTTTGATGTTTCGTTACGTTTGCGGGCAATATACCCATCAATGCCATCAAGCGCGAAGATAATCGCAATCGTTGCAATCAACCCGATATCCAGTGTTTGATGCATGCCAAATAGGACAATAACGACGAAAGTTAACAAGAGGCGGCAAAGCGTTATGGTGTTTGCAATCATGTATCGGGGTACAAACCCCTCCTACGGTTCTGTTGCGAGATATTTCGGATTCAGTTGGATATCCGGCGGATAGCGAATCTGCCACACTTTGGCTCCTGCTTCTGTGAAATTATCTGTCGGATAGACAGGAACAAAGGCATGGCTGAGTTCACCTTGCAGAAAAACTTCCGGAGGTCGTCGTTGCATTAGCATGAGATGTGTTACCCCGTGGGTTTTCAGGAATTCCAACGCGACTCGCGCGTCGGTGGCATCACGGACATGTTTGTTAAAAAGAAGAATCCAATGTTGGATGTAGTGATCTTGATCAATAATGGTTTTGACACCACCGAGGACGTTGAGCATGCTGCCGAACCCCCATCTTGCTGCGACGACAGCCTTAGGCGAGAGTTCCGCCTTCATCCATTCAAAAGCCTTTGCAGCCGGTGTATCTCCCGGAGCGGCTTGGCGCATTCGTGTTGCGGCTGCAATGGCACGTGTCGCGTGTTCGCCTGCAGGTTTCCAGTACATAAGGGATGCGACGATAATGACAGTGCTGACGGTTTTTACAACACGCAGCGGGAGTCGTTCTTTGAAGCCCGCACTCAGGAATTGCGCATTTTTGAGATTTTCAGTTATATAGGGACCGACGCGACGTATCAAATCAGTGGTAAAGAATGCAATCGGAAGTCCAATAAAGAAGTCATACCTCTTTGCATCACGAGAGAGTGCTACCCACACGAGAAACCATGCCGCCATCCCAACATAAACGAGTTCTTGTCCTTGTGATTCTCCGTGCCGCCACGCGATGTAAAGGAGCAGAAGAGAGATGCTGGCAAGCGATGTGAAAAAAAGAATGTTGCATCCGGATGCCCCTAAAAACGTTTCAAGTCTTGCACGAAAAAAGGTAGCGAGCATAAATAAAAATATAAATACCGCTAATACTGTGCCGTTGTTCTTCCAGAGGTGGACGCTGATACCAATGAAACCCAGGCTTCCTAAAAAGAAGAGGCTGCCGTATCGGAATACCCAATATCTGTAATCCGGTTTGTTAAGCTCCCCAACAGTTTGCATGAGTTCGTTTTGGCTTAACGGGACGGTGGTGCTGGCGAAGGTACCCAATTGCATCCAAACGTACCCAAGTGCAAGTGCAAAACTCGCAAGCACTAACCCAAGAGACAGATTCTTGGCGTGTGGACGGAGTTTTTCTGCAAGCGATGATTTCGTGATTAGAAAATGTCGGAAGGCGCGAATCCCTAATAGAACAAGGGGCGGCATCAGCACAAAGGCAAATAGGTGCTTTGTGAAACCCTCTCCACTTCGATAGGCAGACGATGCAAGGTAAAGCGTCGGCAGGAAGGTACACACCCAGAGAGCATATAATCGGAGTCCTTCCTCCTTTTCAGATGTGAGGAATCTCCAGAGTTCCATAACGAGGATGACGCTAACAAACACGCCGAAACCTTCCCAACTCATACCACCGAGGAAAATAGAGAAACCTGAAGCGAGCGTTAGAAATAGTCGCCAGCGAGACGATTGCGTCTGTAGGGACGCAAGATAGGTTGTGACTGCGAAAATTCCTAACATCAGACACCAGCTGTCCCTATCGCTGAAGCCCGCGGCACTGCGTTCAACGACACCGGGGAGCGTTGCTAAAAATATGCCAACAACGCATGAAAAAAGTAATCCAAAAGTCCGGTGAAGGAATAGGCAAAGCACTCCCAACCCTAACACAAAACAAACAGCAGGCGAAAACAGTGAGACCTGATAGAGAGAGACATTGGGAAAGAGAACTGTTATCGCTTTGTGCGTGTAAGCGACACCGTAAGCATACGCGGTCATGCTTTGTTCATAGTCTCTGCCGAGGGGGAGCCAGCGACGCATATCGCGCGCGGGCAGTCTGCCCTGTTCAGACACGATTTGCGCTTGCCAATAGTGAACATACGGATCGTTTCCGGTAAATTGTCCTTCCGGAATGTTCGGAACGCCTTGAATGCGAATCCAGAACGCAACGATCAGAATAGCACCCAAGGGTACCCATGGAAGGAACGCGCGGGCGGGTTTCCAAAGCGGTCTTAATTTTTCTAAATATTTCATTGTGTCCCTACAAATGGAAGGCGTACTGCCAACCGAGGACAAGCCTCCATGTCGTTTTCAGTTGTGTACCGGTAAGGTTTTGATAGAGTGGCATCTGAAACTCAACAGCAAGCCGTTGCCCAGCAAAGGTGCCCGTTGGAACCATCAGATTGCTTGAAATCGCAAAATCGAGTCTTTGGCCGCCGCGCCAGTCGGGACGATGGCTCGGACTCATAAGTAGATTCAACTCTGGATGGCTTCCCGTGATATTTCCCGAATGCGTAAAGAAAAATCTACCACTCAGACTGAGCCGGTCGCTGAGCCGCCGGGCACCCCACGCTGTCACCGATACCGCAGTGCCGTGCCGATAGTCTTGTGAATTGGTATGCAATGGAAACGTGCCGCGCAATTGACTGCCATAAGACCAGTTACCGTGATATCCAAAAAGCGTGACTCCTGGACGCGCTTGAAAAGAACCGCTCCCGAGCTGCATCGGGTAGGGGAGCAAGTTTCCATCCGCTCCTTTTTTTGAAATAGAACCGGTGGGAAGTGAAACGCCGATGTTTCCAAGAAGTGTGAAGTGTGGTCTTTTCCAGAGCGTGAGCAGCCCCTCAAGCTTGGCATCACCAACGCCCGAACTTGACATTTCATGATGTCCAACAGGGTGCCCATGGTGTCCTTCTTTGTGAAGATGTGCACCTTCCATCTCCATACGGAGAAACTGATAATTCGCCATCGCCATGAGCGTGAGTTTATCATGCGGGGCGAACATAGCACCGAAACCATGCATCTGCATTTGCATAGTGGTAGGTGCCATCATAAAGTCTTTTAGCACCTCGGCTGTTTCAACGGTAGTGGTGCCAGATTGCAATCCTTGCATGTCCATTGTCATGAATCGATACGAGAGCATGACTTCACCGGTCTTATGTCCGTGGTCGCCCATCACGCCGATAGGGGCGTGGCTATCAGGACGGGACTTTGGCGTGTCTGCGGATGTCCAAGCAAGTGCCTGAAAAAACAGATAAAAGGTTAAAAGTAAATAAGAACTTTTCAAGAACGCCTCCTTAATTCTCGGTACGGAGTGCATCAATAGGTGAAAGTCGCGCCGCTCGTATCGCAGGATAGATGCCAAAAGCAATCCCCATAAAAACAGAAAAGAGGACGGAAATGAGTATCCAATGTCCGGAGAGGACGACGGGCCACTTTTCCACAATGGGCAAGATACGCACGGCAATACGTGCCATACCGTGGGCAAAGAGCCACCCACCGACGATGCCGAGTACCCCACCACAGAAACATAGACATATCGATTCTGTCAAGAATTGATAGAAAATATCCATACGTCTTGCGCCGACGGCTTTCCGTAACCCGATCTCACGTGTCTTTTCACCTACGGAGACGAGGCAGATGTTCATGATACCGATACCACTGACAAACAAGGAAAAACCAGCAATGCCACCTAAAGCAATTTTAATCACATTTTTTATGTGATCAAGCCTCCGTACTCTGAATTGAGGTATCCAATATTTGATAAAATTATCAATACCTCTGTGTCTTTTGCGGAGGACTCTCTTAACAGATTCAACCACGTTGTAGACATCTGTGCCCTTTTGAAAAAAGATATTAAGGCTTTCAACATGAGGGTTTCCCGAGAACCGCTGTTGGCTCGTTGTTAACGGGATATAGAGACTGTCATCCCTTAGACGAGGATCACTTAAAATTCTGCCTTTCGGGGACATAACACCAACGACATGCAACCTTACTGATCTATTTCTTGATCTCTGGATTTTCACTTCTTTGCCGATTGGAGAAACCTCTCCAAACAACTCTCTGGCGGCGTTAGAACCAAGCACACACACTTGTAGGGCGTTGTCAATATCATTTTCAGAGAGGAAACGTCCATGTTGAACATCCCAATGGATGCCTTTTGCGTAGCCTTCTGTTACGCCCGCTATATACCCACGTGTTCTGGTGCCGTGTCCCGTCGTAACCCATCTCCGGCTTCTATAATTTTCGGGCAGGACGAAGAGTACCTTCGGGCATTCTGCCTCAATCGCGGAGGCATCTTCGAGGGTATATCGCTCCGTTGTTCGGTATCGTCGTCCCCGTTTCCTCACGAAAGTGCTTGTCCAGAATCGCACTTGGTTGGTTCCCCCGAGTTTTTCGATGTCGTCTGCGATGATTTGTTTCGTACTATCGCCAAGCGTCATCATACAAAGTACACTAGCGACTCCGATGCAGATGCCGAGAATGGACAATCCGGCACGCATCCGATTTTGTTCAAGGTGGACAATACCAGCGGTAATTGCCGCATCATGTTTCATAGTGTAGATATGGCTTCATGTCCCATAAGAGGATAGTGCCATCAAAACTACCACTTGCTAAGAGGGCACCATCCGGTGAAAAAGCCAAGCATTGGACATCACTGCAGTGCCCTCGGAAGGTAGCGATGTTTTCACCACTTTCAACATTCCACAACCGTACTGGACACTTCTTAATACCCTTGCCGCGTAACCACCACGCACCCGAAACTAAATAACGACCACATGGTGAAAAAGCCAACGCAAATGACCACCGGCTGTCTTCCGGCAGGAAGAGGCACTTGACTGTTCTACGATGACTGATATCCCACAAAAGGATCTTCTTCGGTTGAGCGAGAGCAATTAGAGTACTACAAGGTGAAAACGCAAACGCACGATTTCTTCCTGGCAATGTTTCAATGGGTTCACCGCTTTCAACATCCCACAACATGGAAATAGACCTGTCTTGGGTCATACTCACAATTTTCCTTTCATCGGGGCTAAATGCTATAAATTTGATCCAGTCCGAATGCGCGTTGAGATTTTGCTGTGCGTTCTGCAGTTGTACATCCCAGATATATAATGTGCCTTCGTTATCGCCGCATGCCAACAAATTGCTTTTGCATGCGAATGCTACGGTTGATACTACCAGCGGTTCTTGTTCATCGGCAGTGTTTTTTTTAGGAAGTCTGAAAGAGTTAACCAGTGTCTCGTTGTTCCCAATGTGCCACACCTTGGCAGTTGGACCGTCACGTCCGGTTGCGTAGATTTCCCCTTGTGGTGACACAGAGACAGTGTATCCTCTTCCAGGAAAATTGAAAGTGGATAATATGGCGGAAGGGTCTGTAATATCCCATAATATTACCTTTTCGCTGTCACTCCAATACCCACCTACGAGGGTCTTTCCATCTGGCGCAAAAACAAGCGAAAAAGGAACCCCAGTATGTAAATGAGAGAATAGGTGTGGTTGGGAATCCCCTACCGTCCATTTCCTAAATTCACGGCGGGTGGTAGAAGCTGAAACGAATGGGGTGCCCTTTGGAGCGTGGGTATTATGGACAGAAATATGCTCTTCAAGGAAGTGGTCGGTCCTTTCACCGCTCGTTACGTCCCACACGCTCCAAGCTTCATCAGACATCTCTAAAGCGTACAGCACACTCTCTGGTGAATAGAATACCTTTTTCCGTTCTGTTCCATAATTCTGAAAAGTGTGGAGCAACTCCCAATTAGCAACCGACCAAACCCGAACTGCGCCATCTCGTCCTCCGGATGCAAGGAACTTCCCGCAAGGTGAAAAGACAACACTGTAAACGAAATTAGGATGTTCCGTAAGACAAGTGAGTTGCTCGCCTGTTTTTATATCCCATACAGAAATAGAGTTGCAAGAATGTTCGGGAGGCCGGATTGTACCGCGGCGATCTGCATGTAATAAACTATCATTAGGCATTGTACAAGCGATCAAATTGCCTTCCGAGGAGAAGGCAATAGGGCGTAGTAGAAAAGGAAACCATTTGTAATTGGTATTGTCGTGAAATTTTGCAATCCGTTCCCCTGTTTCAGTGTTCCAAACATATAAGATATAGTCACGCAAACTAGAAACAGCAAGCAGCTGGCTATCAGGTGAAAAAACGAGGCGAGAAACCATGTGATCGGGTTTTTCCGATTCATCGCGTTCCATTTGGGCAATGCAGACACCGCGCTGCACATCCCACATCTTGACGAGACCATCCCCGTCGCCGGTGGCAAGCCACCGGCCATCTGGGGAAAATGCGACAGCAGAGGTAAACCCTCGATCTGTGTCCCATAAGGCAGTAGGCATCATAGTGGATATATCATACCACCATATCCCTATTTTGCTCGCGAATACAAGGTGTTTCCCATCATGAGAATATGCAGGATCCTGCACGATTCCCCCTTGTCCTATGCGAGTGATTGCACTTTGAGGTAACATCCACATTGGAAACTTAGCTACCACTGGCACAATCCCCGCCACACTGGTCATCCGCGCCGCAGATCCAGTCGGAGCAATAGCATGAATCCGACCCATCACAATTACTACCGCTAGGACAGCCGGATTGGTCTGAAATACCACAGTCCTTGTAGTTGTCACACACGCTGCAACTTGTAGATTCTATATCACCATCACCATCAATACAACCAGAACAGTTAGACTCACTATAATTAGAGAGTATCCGTTGAGTATCCGTTTCGCCGCAACAACCGTCGGTAGATTCGGCATCCATTCCGCCGCAACAGCAGCTGGAGGCTTCGGTTTCTACGACAAACCCATCAAACGCTCCCGCGTAAACTACGCCACCGACAAAGAGTAGGATAAACATGAGCCGACCTATGACATTCGGCGTTGAGAAAAAATTTCTAACCATTCTAAAACTCTCCTTTATGTAAAAAAGACATGA
Organism: Candidatus Poribacteria bacterium; assembly: GCA_026706025.1. Taxonomy (NCBI): domain Bacteria; phylum Candidatus Poribacteria; species Candidatus Poribacteria bacterium. The sequence goes on along the minus strand of JAPOZO010000063.1, from coordinate 375,540 downwards.
AACAGCATAGCACGTCTCTTAAAATTATACACAAACAATTCAGAAAATAGTATCGCAAAAACCACGCTTGTTGCAGCAGTCCGCGATACAACGCCAAAATCCCTCAATACCTTTTGTAAGACGCAACTAACATCAACGGATTTGGCTTACACTTCAATAACTTAATAAGTTGAGCAAGAATCGTGCCAATTGGTGAAATCGTGATATCCAGCCCTGTTATAACTTCGTTTGTCAAGGCGGTACGCGGGATACGGGCTGTACGCGGTGTAATCGGATCGCTTAAAGTTGTTTTTCGTCAAGTGTCGTAAAATACAACACATTTAGAAGCAGTATGGATTTCGGAGCCTTTGATATAGCAGGTTCAAGCGTATTGTGTCGTAAAATACAACAGTGTCGTATATTACAACACATTTTACGGTCGCAGGTTATGTTTCTCCATTTTCTGATAAAGCGTGGATCTATCAATCCCCAATGTTTGTGCCGCAGCGGAGATATTACCGCCCGTCGTTTTGAGTGCTTTGATAATGGCTCTCCGTTCAACTTCCTTAAGCGTAAGAATATCGGTGGCATCCATCGGGTCACTTGTAGCGAGTTGTGAACCGCCTCGCGTCTGATGTAAAAGGAGGCTTTGGGGTTGCAGTCGGTCCGTTGTCTCATATAAAACTGCCCTCTCAACGGCGTTTTCCAGCTCGCGCACGTTACCGGGGAAGTCATGCTGCATTAACATTTGTAAGGCATCAGTAGAAATGTCGCGAATGGGTTTTTCGGCGGCTGCAGCATATTTTTTCAGGAAGTGATCTGCCAAGATTGGAATATCTTCGCGCCGATCTCTCAGAGACGGAACCGCGATAGGGAATGCCGAGAGTCGATGGTACAAATCCTCACGGAAATATCCGTCTCTGATAGCATTTTCTAGATCCTGATTCGTAGCAGCCAAAACACGGATGTCAATGGAGGTGGGGCTTGTGCCGCCGAGTCTCTGAAATTCTCGTTCTTGTAGGACACGCAGCAACTTCGCTTGCAAAGTGAATGGCATATCCCCAATTTCATCAAGAAAAAGTGTACCAGTGTCCGCTTGTTCAAAGTATCCAATTCGACGCTCGTTTGCCCCGGTGAAAGCCCCGGGTTCATTGCCAAACAACTCACCTTCAATCAATTCGGTTGGTATTGCAGCACAATTGATGGCAACGAAGGGTCCTTCTTTCCGAGGACTGTTATCGTGTATTGATTTTGCGATCAATTCTTTCCCGGTCCCGGTTTCGCCTTGAATCAGGACGCTAATAGCTCCTGCTGCCGCCGTTTGAATCTGGGTGAATAGGTGCTGCATTTTCTTGTTTTTGCCGATGATTTCGCCAAAGGAATGGTTGGTTTCAAATTCGTTCTGTAATGCCATGATACCCGCTTTCGTGAAAGTTAACGTGAGTTCAATGTAACCGTTAGTTTGGTGTAAACGGATATCGTTCCGTGAAGCCACAAATTAACAGATTCTGCTAGAAAAAAATTTCATCGGGTGCTTATAGTCCAAGGATTGATACTTACCATTGCTGTCATACTATCAACTCCCTTTATAATTAAAGACACAATTTTGGAGAGAAAAGGTGCATCCGCGCCGAAATCGGTATGCACAGACTAACAGTCTATGCTACAAGTGAGAGATATATCCATCACAAATCGTATAAACATGCGTCTAACACTATCTTACATAGACCAGTTTTTTAAGCCCTTTTCGTGCAAAAAAGGAAAAAAATGTCATAAATTATCCAAAAATGATGGAAAAAAGTAGTGTATCTTATAAATAGTTGGTGACAGGCACATCAATCGGGTTTCCAAGGTTTCGCTCCGACAAAATAGTTTTTCAGGATTGAATGGCTCAGGGGCTGGGTCAGGGTTATTCAATTGTAGGTTTTTGGTGTCAGAATAAAATGAGAAATGTTAAAATTGAATGACCCTGATGTAGGCGGAATCAAGGATTGACTTTCACACCGATATCCGAGATAATATCAGTATCGACCATTTGAATGTTAACGAAACGCAGGAGGAAAAATAAGGTAGTTTGAAACCCGCTGCCCTATGTATCCCTTACGTGCCACGCGGTGCCATCACAGTTAATCCGCCCTTGATGATCTCAATTGTGGCAGGTGTTTCGCACATCGGTTCGCCATCAGCATATAACAGCATGGGTGGATCGGTTTCAATCTTTAAAGTCCGGGTCTGGTGCATGGATACGGCGGGGTGTCCGACATGACCGCCCCAGAAAAGTGTTACTAAGAGTCGGAGTACTGTCAAAGAGGAAACGGGTCGGACGATACAGACATCGAAAAGTCCATCATCAATACGTGCATCCGGGACAATCTGAAACCCGCCACCGTAGCGACTTGTGATGCCGGTAGCGGCGAGGAGGAGTGGTCCCTCATAAGTACCAAAATCGCCTTCAAGACGTACAGTCGGCGGATCGTAGTAGAACAGCGTCTCTACAGCTGCATAGGCGTAGGAGGCAGTGCCAGCAAATAGGGGTGTGCCTTTGGCTGCGCGGCGGCTGACTTCCGTATCGTAACCACAAGTCGCAATGGTGGTGAAATAGTTGTCAGTTGTCGGTTGTCGGTTATCAGAGGAGATAGTTGTCGGTTGTCGGTTGTCGGTTGTCGGTAACGGATTTTCGTTTAACAAATCCGTCTTTAACTGATGACTGTTAACTGTTAACTGAGGACTATTCTGATAGCAACGTCCCAAATCTACACGGATAGGGGTGCCAGATAAGAGGGTTGCGATCGCCGCTTCAGGCTTCAGTGGGATACCAACCGCTGCGGCAAAATCGTTGCCGCGCCCGCACGGGAGAACACCCAAGGTTACATCTGGAGCCATCGCGATACCATTCACCACTTCGTGGAGCGTTCCATCACCCCCGCAAGCAATTACGTACCGAGTTCCATTAGCAACGGCTTCTTGTGCGAAACGTTTTGCGTCGCCAGATGCCGAAGTCAATACGAGTTGTCCGTGCTGTCCGGATTCGGTAAGGGCAGCGTAGCCCTGCTCAGCAACATTCTTAGCATGTCCCTTGCCGGAGATTGGGTTTGCGATGAGAATAAAGTCGTTCATTGAATAGTTGTCGGTTGTCAGTACTCAGTTTTCAGTTAAGAGGACTCTTGTAACTCAGGACTTACGCAAATTGAGCGAATATCAGGTATTTAGGACGCAAAAAGCGGTAATTTAGCCCTTTAAACCCCCTAAATCCCCCTTATCAGGGGGACTTTAAGACGAAATGCGTAAGTCCTATAACTGATAACCGAAAGATTTTTCGCAGAAAAATCGTACTGATAACTATTTAATAACAGCAATTTTTCCCACTTTTTTTTCCTCACCAAATTCAAGCACATAAATATAGATGCCGGTGGAGACGTCTGCGGTGTTATTACTTGTAAGCCACCATTTTTTTCGGTTGTGATCCTGCTCGGTTACGTCTAATATTTCGAGCAATTCGCCTTTTGCTGTAAAGAGTTGGATGCGTGTGCCAATAGGTATCCTGTCAAAAGTAATCACGCCTTTATCAGCAACGTTGGGTCGCACTGGATTCGGATAGACGCGTACTTGCATCAAATCGGACACGGCTGTTTCGGCAATACTGCTCGGCATTTCAAGGGGTCGCGTAGCACCGCGAATAGCGTTTTCGTCAATATCAGCGACATTGGAAACAGAAATTTCATACCGGTCTGCTGTAGCGGTAAGGGACTGCCCGAAGTGTTCAAGGAGACGCTCTGCATCGAATGCTAAAAGTGCGCGTGTTCCCATCCGGTCGCGGATAGCAGATACAGGATTCACACCGTCAATCCGTTTCACCTTCCGCAGGACATACCGACTCTCGTCGGCAATGCCGAGGTTCATGCGTCGGTCAAATGTAACAATAACCCAGAAATTTCCGCGTTTAGAAATCTCGTTAGATATGTCAGACTGAAACTCAAGTTGTGTTGCCAGCGTTTCTCCTCCGGGTCGGTGATAGGCAGCACGAATTAATTGGGGTGGTTCCCTGGGTGTGGCAGCAACAGGTTCGGTGCGAGGGGTTTCGGTTGCGTTGGTATCCTTTACAGTGATAGCATACCAGTAGGTATTATCTTTCGCCACATGCCTATCCAAGAACCTTGTGACAGTTAGGTTCTCCCTAATTTTCTCAAACATATCATCCGTCGGTGCCTCTTCCTTTTCGCCTTGCGCCCGATAGACGGTAAAAGATCGTGTCAACCTTGGCTGTTCTTCAGTCGTTTCGTCGTCCTGCTGAGCGTTCCATGTAACCTGTACTGCCTTCTCTGTCAACGGTTTCGCCTCAATATTCCAAGGTGTGAGTCTATCAATACCGTCTGGGTCTGTTGCGAAAACGGACTCAAAACGGTAAATTCCGTCCTCAAGGTTACCATAAAATTCGTCAAATCCATTTTGATTGAGTTCAGCAGTGAAGAGCATCGGTGTTTTCTCTATTCTCCTGTGCCACAATGCCTTCAAGGCAGTGCCATCCCACTGTGTCACATAGAGGTTCGGATAGGTCGCAATGATCAAATTATTAGCACCATCACGATCTAAATCCGCGATAGCAAGACTGTTAGCGTTTCGGCGGTGCGGGGCGATTGCGAGCGTTGCCTCGCGTTCCCCTTCCGTCAGTAGTGCGTAGCCGCGCGGTGTATGCGTAAAGACGAAAAACTTCCAGAGCAGCGGTCCTGAGGGGTTATCGGGTAGCGAGAGCAAGCCACCGACGACAAACTCCGGGCTACCATCTCCCGTCAGATCACCTGAAGTGAATTGGGTAATATTTTTCAGTGGTAGTTGCGTCTGCCACTCAAGACGGAAGGTATTGTTGGTAGAAACAGACTCATAAATAAAAAGTTCACCTTCACCATCGCCTGCGACCAATTCCGTGCGCCCATCACCATCAAAATCGTCAATAGCAAAACGCTGCGCAAATACATTAGAACCAGGGGTTTCGTTTACCAAAGCTGCTTTTTCGATATGGGTGTTCGTGAGACTATCGTATTCAAAAACGAGGAGTCGATCATTATTATTATCTGCGCCGATAATCTCTTTCTGACCATCGCGATCAACGTCGGCGATGGTACCGCCAGAGAGGAAAGGTGTCTCCCAGATAACTTGATGCGGATAGCCTCGAGGCGTGCTACTCTCCATGAGAAAAGTTCGCTCATCATCCGTTGCAAGTATTTCGAGTAAACCGTCCCCGTCAGTATCATCTACTGCCCATGTAATGAACTCTTCAAGATTAGAGAGATTCTCAACGTTCTCAACGGTATGCGCAAGTTCATACCTACCACTTGGCAAGCGTTCATAAATCGCAACGATCGCAGCCTGTAGCTCGGTGTCAAGCGTATCAGATGACAACGGGCTTCCGACGATTTCAGGTTGACCATCCCTGTCAAAGTCAGTCGTTACACTTGCAATATGAAGCGGCGGAATATCAAGGGGTTTTTCAGTAAACCCGCTCGGAGAAATATGCCCGCCAACGACATCAATAGCATAAAACGCGCCGCCGTTGTCTTCCCTTGTTTTGAGCTGCGTTGTATTCTCTGATTCAACAAAAAATTGATAAGCCCCAGTCTCAAAACCCAAAGAGAGGGAATGCTCTACGCCGAGATCCGTTGTGTCAATAGGTGCGAAGGGTGCGAGGCTCCCCTTACGTCGGTAATAGAGGGTATTCTGGGTAACATCATCGGTTGCCCAAGTGAAAATAGTAAGACTTCGCTCACCGTAAAGCGTTTCTGTTGCAGTAAGAGAGATAACTTGAGGAGGTGTTCGGTCTACGCTCAAGACGACCTGATCGTGTGTTTGGTGTCCGTCCGTGGCGGTTACTGTTAACCGAGCAGTGTAGATACCCTCTGGAACGGTTGTGGTATCCCAAACAGCCAACGTTTCACCGATTTTTTGTGTGGCTGCGGGTTGCGTGAAAGGCGTAAATTCAGTAGGAACTGTAGATTCGCCATAACTCAGCTGCCACGATTGAAACTTATAGCCGCCAGTGTTACCGACAAAGGTAATTGAATCCGCGCCGCCGCTATTGGTTTCAGGTATGAGGATGCGTGCCTGTAATGCGCCGCTTGCGAAGAGTGCGCGTTCAGCGTTGACAGTGCCTGCCCCTACGAATCTTTCATCTAATTCATCACTATCCTCTTGATGGACGGGGTCGGCGGTGTTAATCAGTATGTGCCGCACCTCTTCATGTGTCAGTGCGGGTCGTTTTGCGAATAGTAGCGCCGCGACACCCGCGACGTGCGGGGATGCCATAGAGGTACCGGTGAGGAGTCGATACTGGTTATTAATCTGTGTGCTGAGAATTACGTTACCAGGGGCACCGATATCAATGGAAGCACCGAAATTGGATTGGTAGAACCGTTGTTGATTCTGCTCAGTAGATGCCACAGCGATGACTTTCCGGTAGGCGGCGGGAAAGATAGCAGCAGGTTTCTGAGAATTTCCAGCAGCGGCAACTAAAACAGCCCCATGCGCATAAGCGTAATCAATTGCATCCTGAATAACAAAAGAACGGCGCTCGCTACCCCAACTCATGTTTATGACGCTTGCGCCGTTGTCGGCGGCGTAGACGATCGCCGATGCGGAGTCATCGTCTTGCATGCGAGAGCTCCCACCGAGTGAGAGTCCTGCGCGTATCGCCATGAGTGGACACTCCCATGCGACCCCAGCGATTCCGATCCCGTTATTCGGCATGGCACCCGCAATACCTGCAACATGCGTGCCGTGTCCGCTTTCATCAATAGGTTCGTTATCACCTTCAAGGTAATCGCCTTCGGCTTGTAGATTGGGTGCATCGGTAAAATCCCAACCATAGACATCGTCAATGTAGCCGTTGCCATCGTCGTCGAGTCCATTTTCTGGGATTTCGTCAGGGTTTATCCACGCTTTGGGTGCTAAATCGTCGTGTTTATAATCAATGCCAGAATCGATGATAGCAATCACGACACTCCGGTCTCCTTTTTCGACTGCCCACGCCTGTGGTAATTTCATCAGTGGCAAACTCCACTGTTCAGGATATTTTGGGTCATTCGGGATGGCTGGGTCTGCGAGCGTCGGACGGAGATAGTTATATTCGACTGCCTCAACGAGCGGGTTCTGCTGGTATGCTGCTTTGAGTGCTTCAAGGGAGGCGTCAGGAGAAAACCGTAACAGGTAGATGCGCTTTAGATTTGGATTGAGCGATGGACGCGCGAGATATGGAAACAGCGGGTGCAGCGATTCTACATTGTGTTTTGCGTGCAGGATAGAGATAGGAGCGTTTGCGTGCAACTGCTCAACATCTGCCGCTGCCCCTGGTGTCAAACGGATTAGGAGTTCACCGGGGGTGATATGTGAATGAATATCCGCCAAAGGTGAATTCTCTGCTTTAATCAGCGAGAATTCGGCGCAGATTACAATTAGAAGTAGGATGCCTACTGGCAAAATGTTAGAACATTTCATAATGGCTATCGGCTGTCGGCTGTCAGTAATCGGCTATCAGAAAGCGAGTTTTGTGGTATCCAAGTGAGATGCACATGCCAGATACCAACTGTTGACCTTTCGCTTGTCGGGGTCAGGGTTTTAGGATTTGCTGGATAATGTGTCTTTTTCATCATCTATCGTGACCAAAGTCGGGGTCTTGTAGCAAGGATGAAAATAATGCATATATTGGCGTTAGCAAGTTGAATTATTTTAGCATATTAATAAAAAAGTAGCAAAAGCGAAATAGACCATCTATCAATTATTAACCACCTACACGCTTTCTGGTTTCATAGAAATGCCTAAATAAAAGCAAGAGCCTTGCCATCAGCGAATAGCTGATGACAAGGCTCTGATTATATTCATCCAATAGTGGGTTATTCAAAGAGTTGAAGTGTGCCGTCCTTGACCATAAGGACAATCGGGTCATACACTGCTTCACCATTGGAGTCAAACGAGAAATTTCCTAAAATTGTCGGGAAATCCATCGTCTGTGCGAGTGCGTCTCGGATTGCGGCGGCATCTGCCGGTTGCGCCTTCGCAATCGCCGCAGCGAGAATATGGAGGGTTGCATACGACTGCGCTGCCCATGGTTCGGGTTCAATTTCGTATTTCGCCCGATACTTCTCGATGAAGTCTTGGTTTCCGGGTATGTTAGACAGACTTGTCCATCCCGTAAAAGCAATCGCACCCTCAGCGGCATCGCCTGCTGCTTGAATTTCTTTTGCTGTCAAATCGGGAACAATCAGTTGAACAGTGGCTGGAATACCGAGATCTCCGGCTTGAATGATAACCTGCGTCATCTCTACCGATAGCGCAGAGACGAAGAGTGCCTCAGGAGCCATGTTCATGATATTGGTCAATTGCGGAGAAAAATCGGTGTCGCCGGTTTGGAAGGTTTCCTCTATTAGGATCTCGACACCACTTGCCTCAAGTGCTTTCTTTAACTCATCGTTACTGCTTTTGGAGTAGGTATCAGCGGCATCATATATTAATGCGGCCTTCGTATAGCCGAGTTTCCCGTGGGTTGCCATGACACCACTGGGGTTCATTATGTCCACAGCGAGACCGGTGCGGAAGACATAATCCCCAATCGAGCTCAAACCCGCTGCGGACGAAACGGAACTAAAAGCGACCACTCCCGCCTCTTGCGCAATCGGAAAAGCATCTTCAAGGTAATCTGAGATAGCGATTCCGACGATTGCAGGTACGCCTTGATCCACCAATTGCTGCACGGCTTCAATCGCTCCCGCTTCGGAACTCTGATCATCCGCGGGGATGAACATGAGCGGTATAGGACTGAGCATGTTAATCTCTTCTTGCGCCAACTCAAAGCCGCGTTTCATTGGTAGCCCATACGGTTCGGCATCCTTCCCTGTCAGAGATACAACCAGACCGATAGGAATCCCTTCATCTGGCATCGGAGCATCCGGCATCGGCGGCGTTTCAGCATCCGGCATCATTGAAGGCACCCTTTCGCAACTGGAAAGCCCGATAGCCAAAACAACAATCGCCAATACAGACGCGAATGTTATGATTCTTCTTATGTTCATGTTAAACTCCTTTATTTTCAAATAAAAACTGGGATAGTGCCATTTAAGAAAAGCACCGCTTCAATCAAATTCGCTATTGTAAGAAAAACGAGCTTTTATATTAAGCCGCTCTTATACTAAAAAATACAATTACCTATACGCAAACAGAATGCTGGGGTTACAAACTCCGTCAGCGAAAAAGCACATTTACAGAATTGCTGTTCACTGAAATGTCAACATATTTTCAGATCATACTATAATACTCAAAAATCGCTTTGGTGCTAAACATTCCAATTTGACTTTTCGGTGTGAAAAACTTAACGACTTTATTATTTCATAGTTAGCAGCCATTGTCAAGAAAAAAATGGAGAGATTAAGGACAGTGATAGGCTCGGTTTGAAATCGCGCCAGTCTGAACACACGTTAAAACACATCCAACACCTTCATAGTTTTTTCGTCAATAATTGCAACAGCGATATTTCCTTGGCTGTGACTGAAGAAAGTGACTATCCACACGAACCCTTGAAACAGTGGATATGCGTGAACCCCTCTTTGAGTCCCTAAAGCGGTTTTCACACGTGTATCCAATTTTGCGATGTGAAGGACTGTGTCTGCTTTTCGGCGAGAAGGCGACACGCAGGTCTCCAACACATCTGGTATTTGTTTCCCTTTATCTATTTCTGCAGGCAAAGTTTTTAGGTGCTGCTGTGCAAGGTTCTGGAGCAGTGATGCATGTTGGCGATAGACATCTCGGTGTTTTTGATAATCCTTGAGACCATAGGCGATCGGAATCTTTTCGTATTGCGTTGCGCACATCTCTGCTGCATCGGCTTCAAGCAGGAGAGCCTTTACATAATCGCCTTTCTGTTCTGCTATTTCCCGTTGTTTCCTGAAAAATGTCGGATAGATGCCGAACTCGTAAAACCGATCGGGATAGCGAGGGAGCCATGTTGCGATAAATTTTGCGATATTTTCACGCTCGGCAGCCAGAGCGGGTTTGGGAGTTTCCGATTTCTGCCAAGCAATTTTCGCCTGCTTGCGGTGGTATTTATACTGCTCCTGAATCTCTCGCGCCTCTTTTTTTGCACGTGCCATCCACTGTTTGTATCCGCGCTGGATGTAGTAGTTGTGCGCGACCTCGTTCATGGGGACAGAAATGCGTTTAAGGCATTCTGCGGCGGCTTCGTGCCAGAGCGCAAGTTTCCCGAAGTCCCGAGACCGCGCGTAGTGTCTGATAAAGATGTCAGCAGTCGCTGTGCCTTCGCGGATTGCTATACACGGCTGCGCAATTAGGAGAAAAAATGGAAGCAGGAATAAGGCACGAATCAAGCGGTGTCCCCCATAAGTAAGGTTGCGTTTTCAGGTGAACGGCACACGGAGCGTGCCTACTACTGTAACAGAAAGCGGACGGTTCCGGAAAAGGTTTCATCAGGTGCCAGTACAATTACGCCTGCGGGAATTCCGCGCGCTTCAAGGTTGATAGCATCCGTTGGGCAGGTGTAAGGCTCAAAACAGATAGCATTTCTGTTAGGAGGCGTATAGACAACCAATTCTCTGAACTGCGCGTCGGATTCCATTACCATACCGTATCCTGTATCTTTATTCCCGATGAGGCAGCGACTTACACCATCAACGAATTGAACGTCTGTAAAGACATGATCGAGTTTCAGTCGTGAAAACGGTTGTCCATTTTGTAGATCAAGTGTGCCGCTAACAGTGTGCCGTCTCCCGGTTGGCACGAGGACTTCATCAAGTTCCCAATACTCGGCGGCGGGGACGGTAATCACTGCTTGGGACGCATCCGCTTCGGTGCCGAGGTCTACGCTGAAATATGGGTGGATACCGAACCCCATCGGCATATTCCGATCGCCGATATTTTTGATGGAAGTCTCCATCGTTAGCACAGTATCTTTAAGGGTATAGGTAATCTCAATTTTGAAAGGGAACGGATATTGGCGGACGACTTCGGGAAAATCTTGAGAATTAAGCGAACATACCAGTGTTGCCCCGTTTTCATCAGCGGTATGGCTCTCGACCTGATACGGCTGATTCAATAGCAAACCGTGGATTGTCGTTGGGGATTCGGGTGATTTGTCAAACTGATAGGTCTCACCCTCAAACTGCCATGTGCCATTTCGGATTCGGTTCGGGAACGGGAAGAGGATTGGATTGCCATAAGCAGTCGGGCGTTCTTCCAGTGTGGCAAGATCCGGCGGTGCGTCTATCAAATTCAACCAAGTCTCTCCGTCTGCGACCTTGAAAGCGCAGCAGTTATTTCCGAGTGCGGGCACGATCTGAGCAACTGCTTTGTTATCTTGCTGTATATAGTAAACTTGAAAACCTTCAACCGTCTTTGCTGCGACTGTGTATGATGTATGCGCCATCGTTTCCCCTTTATCTGCATTTACGAGCATCGTTAAACATAACAACAGAACATAACACGCGCCAATGCGGCGGGCGTGCTTCCAAAGTCCTTTGAATTGATGGTAGAAGAAAAGACGAATCATTTTTTCGCCTACGCTACGCTTTGGCACACCAATGAATGCCGCGTCGTAGGACCTCCCGGAAGTTTGGAGTAGAAAAAGTTACATCATCGTGCCCACTCTGGAAGCAGAAGATACGGGATTTTCCATATTCACGCGCCCAACCGAGGACATCCATACTGTTCGGATGATCGACTGTTAGCAGGATTGAACTATCATCGCCAGCAGATTTCATGGTATAGGTTTCGTCACCCATCTCCCATTCGGTCAGACCGTCGGTAATAGGATGCGTCGCATCAGCGATTTGCACGTTTAGCGTTTGCCGTGGATAGTATCCGAATTCGCCGCGATCGCCAATCCCACACATTTCGGAGTAGACATCCCATTCTGGGAACGCCAAGATGGCGTGATGCAGAATTACTATGCCCTGTCCACGTTCCGCCAAACCGAGAATAGCCTGTGCTTGTGCTTCTGTCGGATATGGACGGTGGAAGTTGTAAAAGACGACAGTGTCGTAGTCTTTCTGGTTAGGGTCGTCTACAAAAATATCCAGGTCTTCCCGGACGAATTGGATACCTTCCATACTTTCAAAAACTGCGTCAAACTGTTTTTCTTGAAATCCGTGTTCGCCGGTTACAACTGCGATTTTCATAGTTTTTTCTCCTAAACCTTTGGTTCCGTCAATTTAATTGAAGGTGGTTCATAAATCACTGCATTTACAATGGGCCCAATCAATGCCTCAGATAAACATACCGCCCTTACAGGGCTGAAGATAGGAGGACACGCGTTTCTATAAACATGCCGTCGCTACGCGACTGAAGAAGTTTTTGAAGACTTCAAGGTTTTTGTGTAAATCCGGTTCGGTTTCAAACCGAACCTACCGGTCCTGGGGTCTAAAATTGGGAAACCAAAAAACCGAAAACTGAATAGCTCTGCCTCTAACGCAGCGCGTGATCTAATCCGTAATTGCCTGATAGGTGAGGACCCGGAATTGGGCGTGGAATGGCGAATCACCGATCAGTTGTGTCATCAGAATGCCGATGAGGTCCTCCACAGGGTCAATCCAAAATGTCGTACTCGCCAGACCGCCCCAACTGTAAGTGCCTTCAGAACCAAGGCTATTGGTATCGGCGACGTTGGTGACAACGGCAAATCCGAGTCCGAAGCCGCATCCGGTTCTCTCAAGGGGTTGCCAATCGTCAGAGATATGATTCATTCGGATGAGCGCAACGGTTTTGCTTCCGAGCAATCGCACGCCATCGAGTTCACCATCGTTAAGCAACATTTGACAGAAGCGGAGATAATCCGCGGCGGTCGATTGTAAACCTGCGCCACCAGAATGGAAGAAACTCAAGGGTCCGCTCGAAACAGGTGCATTCTCAATTACTTGAATACCACCGTCTTCTGTGGGTTCATATAATGTCGCATATCTATCAGCCTTTTCGTCCGGCACTGAGAAAGCGGTATCATGCATACCTAATGGATTTAAGATTCGGGTTTTCAAAAATTCCTCAAACGGCATTCCTGATACCACCTCCACGAGATAGCCAAGTACGTCGGTAGACATCCCGTAGTTCCATCCATCACCCGGGTGGTGAAGGAGCGGGATATTTCCGAGTTCTTGCGCCATATTTGCGAGGTCGCCGCCGTAGAAATTCGCTGCTCTATACCGCTCATTAATCGGATGCTCCCAATCGCCACCGTAGATAATTCCAGCGGTATGTGTGAGCAGATGTTTTATGGTCATCTCTCGCTCAGCATCAACAATCGCCTCGCCACCTTCAGTGTAAACCTGCATATCCTTGAAAGCGGGAATCAATTCAGAGACGGGTGTGCCGAGCTGGAAATGCCCCTCCTCGTAGAGCATCATGACGGCGATGCTGGTAATCGGTTTCGTCATCGAGTAGATGCGGAAGATGGTATCAAATTCCACGGGTTTCGCAGTAGCGACATCTTGCGTGCCGAATTTTTCAAAATGGACGAGTCTGCCTTCACGCGCGATCATCGTTAAAGCGCAGGGGATTTTACCGTCGTCAACATAGTGTTGCATGACCGGAGCGATGCGTTCTAATCGCGAGGTTGACATACCTACATCTTCAGGAACAGCCCGCGGTAATCCTTCATATAAGGTCATTAAAAACTCCTATGAGATAGTTGTCAGTTATCGGTTTGCCTCGCAGTGAGAGTTATCAGTTAAAGAGGTCTCTTGTGGTCGGAATATGAAAGGTAACCGCAAGAATAGTTATCAGTTATCAGTTATAAGAGGTTTTCGATAGTTCCAAAATCTCCTAACCGAGTACTGAAAGATTTTTTCGTAGAAAAAATCGTACTGACAACTGTTAACTTCCTCACTCCGTGAGTGCCTGATAGGTTAAGACCCGGAACTGTGCCTGGAATGGCGAATCGGCACCGACCAATTGTGTCATGAAAACACCGATTAAGTCTTCCACAGGATCAATCCAAAATGTGGTACTTGCCATGCCGCCCCAACCGCAAGTGCCTAAAGAGCCGACCGTGTGCGTATCAGCGACATCGGTGACAACGGCGAACCCAAGTCCGAAACCGGTACCGGTTCTCTTAGGTGCTAACCAATCGGGTGGAACGTGGCTCATCGTGACGAGTTCAGCAGTTTTCCTTCCGAGCAGGCGTACACCATCAAGTTCACCATTGTTGAGCACCATTTGGCAGAAACGGAGATAATCCGCGGCGGTCGATTGCAAGCCTCCACCACCAGAATGGAAAAAACTCAGGGGTCCAGTTGCAGCATGGACTTTCTCAATTGCCTGAAGTTCACCGTCTTCCCCGAATTCATATACCTTTGAATATCGGTCAGCATTTTCAACCTTCACTGAAAAACCGGTGTCGTTCATACCTAATGGATTAAAAATACGAGTTTTCAAGAACGTCTCAAACGGCATACCCGATACGATTTGTACGAGGTAGCCGAGTACATCGGTAGACATCCCGTACTTCCATGCGTCACCTGGCTGGTGAATGAGCGGAATATCTCCGAGTTTTTGTATCATGTTCGCGAGGTCGCCGCCGTAGAGATCGGCATCTTCATATTGCTGATCAATCGGGTGATCCTCCCTATCGCTTTCATAGATAAGTCCAGCGGTATGCGTGAGTAAATGTTTTATTGTCACCTCACGTTCGGCATCAACAATAGCACTACCATCTTCCGTGTAAACCTTCATGTCTTTGAAATGTGGCACAAATTCGGAGACAGGCGTGGTGAGTTGAAAATGCCCTTCTTCGTAGAGCATCATGACAGCGATGCTGGTAATCGGCTTTGTCATTGAATAGAGGCGGAAGATGGTGTCAAATTGTATCGGTTTGGCGGCGATATCCTGCATACCGAATTTTTCAAAATGGACGAGCTTGCCTTCACGCGCGATCATTGTTAATGCGCAGGGGATTTTTCCGGCATCAACATAGCCTTGCATGACCGGTGTAATACGTCCCAACCGCGAAGTTGACATGCCGACATCTTCAGGCACAACTCGCGGTAATCCTTCATATATTGCCATCAATATCTCCTATAATTCGGCTATCAGCCATCAGCTGTCAGTTATAGCAAATTCCAAAAATAAATATACACTTTCATCCCCCAGTAGGTTCGGTTTCCTAACCGAACCGATGCTAAGTGTGTAAGTAATTACAGAATCTACTATAAAGAGGTTTGTTGTGAAAAGCAAATTAACTGAACTGCCACAGAGTATTAACCGACAACCGATAACTGACAACTTTTATTCCGTGAGTGCCTGATAGGTTAGGACTTTAAATTGTTGTTGGAACGGGTGAGGGTTATTGAGGAGTTGTGTCATGAGCAAGCCGATCAATTCCTCTTGCGGATCAATCCAGAAGGTGGTAGCGGCGGCACCGCCCCAACTGAAATTCCCTACCGACTCCAGAATGTTTGGCGGTTCCTTGTCCGTAACAACCGCGAAACCGAGTCCAAACCAATCATCGTGATGCGGATAGCGCATCAGTTCAACCGTTTTCTTCCCTAATATGCGGACTCCATCAAGTTCACCACCGTTGAGCAACATCTGAGAAAAGCGCATGTAATCCGCAGCAGTTGAGACAAGTCCGCCACCGCCGGATGGGAAAAAACTGACTGCATCGTTAGCGAGTGGTGCATCGTCACCTACGCGTTTCATCATCCCCTCTCTTCTGTTATGCCGATACAGTGCCGCAAATCTGTCCACCTTCTCCGGCGGTACTGAAAATGCAGTGTCCACCATACCAAGCGGTTTAAAAAGACGGGTTTGGAGGAATTCTTCAAACGGTATACCAGATACAACCTCCACGAGATAACCGAGTACATCAACGGAGACTCCGTAGGTCCACCTTTCACCGGGTTCGTGAACGAGCGGGATATCGCCGAGTTTCTTCACCATGTCCACCAACGTCGTGCCGCGTTCAAAAATTTTCGCCGCTTTATAGCGTTCATCAACAGGTTTATTGCCCCAACCATAAGTTAACCCTGCGGTATGCATGAGGAGATGCTTGATTGTAATGGGCTGCTTCGCATCTAATATTTCCGTCTGATCCTCGGTGTAGACCTGTATATTTTTAAATTCAGGGATAAATCTGGAGACTGGCGTGCCGAGTTGAAAGTGTCCCTCCTCATAAAGCATCATTACAGCGACACTGGTAACCGGTTTTGACATGGAGTAGATACGGAATATCGTATCGGGTTCAACCGGTTTTTCACTTTCAATATCTCGCATACCGATGGTTTCAAAATGGACAATCTTTCCGCGTCGTGCTACGACCGTTAGAAATCCCGATAGGCTTCCGTCATCGACATAACCTTGCATCACAGGACGGATACGTTCAAGACGTTCGGCGGAAACACCAACCGCCTCTGGTATTGCCATCGGAAGCCCTTGCGCGAATGCGAGTGTAGTCATACAGAGAAGTAGTAAACATGCGAACGTTAATCTTTTCAATCCATTCTCCTTTTATAATTCACCTTAATAATTGTCAGTTAGAGCGGCATCAATTTCCCTTACAACCCCTTGATGACAAGTGTTATTCGGTGAGTGCCTGATAGGTTAGGACTTTAAATTGCTGTCGGAAAGGGTAGCGGTTATTGAGGAGTTGTGTCATGAGCAAACCGACCAATTCCTCCTGCGGATCAATCCAGAAGGTGGTAGCGGCAGCACCGCCCCAACTGAAATTTCCAACGGACTCCAAAATGTTCGGTGGGTTTCTATCAGTAACAATTCCGAAACCGAGTCCAAACCGATTGTTGTGATGGGGATAGCGCATCAATTCAACTGTCTTTTTGCCCAATATGCGGACACCGTCGAGTTCACCACCGTTGAGCAACATTTGAGAAAAGCGCATATAATCCGCAGCGGTTGAGACGAGTCCGCCACCGCCGGAGGGGAAAAACGTGAATTCATCATCTGGGATCGCAGCTCGTTTCGTCCGTTCAATTCCATTCTCTTTTGTGCGTCTATAGAGTGTGGCAAGCCTATCTCGTTTCTCAGGGGGTACTGAAAATCCGGTGTCAACCATACCGAGGGGTTCAAAGAGCCGTGTTTGGAGAAATTCCTCAAAAGGCATGCCAGATACAACCTCTACAAGGTAACCAAGCACATCAGTAGAGACACTATAGGTCCACTTTTCATTGGGTTCGTGAACGAGGGGAATGTTCCCGAGTTTTTTGACCATATCCGCCAAGGTTGAACCGGGTTCCCGGATTTTTGCCTCCCTATCGAGTGTATCGACCGGTTTATTGCCCCAACCGTAAGTGAGTCCAGCAGTATGCATGAGAAGATGCTTGATGGTTATCTTCTTCTTTGCGTCCAAGATTTCGGTCTGGTCTTCATTGTAGACCTTCATGTTCTCAAACTCAGGGATAAACCTGGAAACAGGCGTGCCGAGTTGAAAATGCCCCTCCTCATAGAGCATCATCACAGCAACACTGGTAATGGGTTTTGACATAGAGTAGATGTGGAAGATCGTATCCGGTTCAATAGGTTTGCTATTTTCAAAATCTCGCATGCCGATGGTTTCAAAATGGACAATCTTCCCGCGTCGTGCCACGACTGTTAGGAATCCGGAGACTTGTCCTGAATTGTAGTAACCTTGCAGGAGAGAGCGAATGCGTTTCAGCCGTTTGGCAGAAACACCTACCTCTTCTGGCACTATCATCGGCAGCCCTTGTCCAAAAGCGAACGAGGCGATGAAGAAAAGTAATAAAGATATATACGTTAATTTTTTCAATTCATTCTCCTTCACTCGGTTAGTGCCTGATAGGTTAGTTTCTTAAATTGATCGTGGGAAGAGGAGACATCACTGATCTGCGTCATGAGCAGACCGATCAACTCCTTTTCGGGATCAATCCAGAAGGTGGTACCAGCGGCACCGCCCCAACTGTAACTTCCTGTTGATTCCGGCGTGCCTTTTGGTTCTTTATCGTCGGTTGACTCCTTTTTATCGGTAACAATAGCGAAACCGAGTCCGAACCAAGTATCGTGATGTGGGGAGCACATCAGTTCAACCGTTTCCTGCTTCAATATGCGGACACCCTCGAGTTCGCCGCCGTTGAGCAACATCTGACAAAACCGCATATAGTCTGGTGCCGTTGAGAGGAGTTTACCACCACCCCCTGGAAAGAAACGGACCTCACCGTTCTTGAGGGGTGGATCTTTCTCAATACGTTCCAACCTCATTTTTCGGTCTTTATCGCCTTCGATCCCCTTTTCTTTAGCACCGTCCGTCTTTTTTTCTTTCTCTTTATCACCTTTCATCCACCCTTCTTTGTGAAGTTGATAGAGTGCGGCAAACCTGTCCAACTTCTCTAAAGGCACTGAAAATGCGGTATCAACCATCCCGATCGGTTTAAAGAGACGGGTTTGGAGAAATTCTTCAAACGGCATACCGGAAACCACCTCAACGAGGTAGCCGAGGACATCGGTAGATAACCCATAGGTCCACCTTTTACCCGGTTCGTGAACGAGGGGAATCTCGCTGAGTTTCTTCATCGAATCTGCGAGTGTTGTACCGGGCTGAAAAAGGTTCGCTCCCCTATAGCGGTTATCAACCGGTTCGCTGCCCCTGCCATAGGTTAACCCTGCGGTATGCGTGAGAAGGTGTTTGATCGTTACCTCTTTCTTCGCATCCAAGATTTCCGTCTGGTCCGCGTTGTAGACCTTCATGTTTTTAAATTCAGGGATGAACTCGGACACGGGTGTATTGAGTTGAAAATGTCCCTCTTCATAGAGCATCATGACTGCGACACTGGTAATCGGTTTTGACATGGAGTGGATACGAAATATTGTGTCCGCTTCAATGGGTTTGTTGTTTTCAATATCTCGCATGCCGACGGTTTCAAAATGAACGATTTTTCCGCGTCGTGCCACGGCGGTCAGGAGCCCTGCTATACGTCCGTCATCAATATAGCCTTGCATCACAGGACGGATACGTTCAAGACGTTCGGTGGAGACACCGACCGCCTCCGGCACAGCCATGGGAAGTTCTTGTCCGGATGCAAGTGTCGTGCCGAAAAACAGTAGTAATGACGCACACATTAATATCTTCAATCCACTCTCCTTTAATGGTTATCAGTTGTCGATTAACGGTTAAGAGTCCTTTCTGGCAGTGATACAATCTATAACCGACACAAGAACCCTCTTAACCGAAAACCGAAAGGATTTTTTTGCGAAAAAAAATCCGTACTGAAAACCGATAAGTATAAATTATTGTACGACCTTAAGGTACCCCCAGCGCGTTGCGAGTTTGCCGCCGGGTTCAACGTTGAGGATTTGTGCCAAGCCGACCTCCATCGCCTCTTGAATTTCATCTTCGGTGCGTGCAACGTTAGAGATGCGTATCTCATCAATGATACCTTTTAATCCGTTTGCGTTATCAAGGTTCGGCACGCCGATCGTAATTGGGTCGTTGCTCTGAAACGACTCAGCGTTGGGAGCCTCGGTCTCCAATTCACCATCAACGTAAACGCGTCCCATCTTGCCATCATAGGTAAAGGCGAGATGGTGCCACTTGTTGTCGGTAATATCGCTTGTGCCATTTATATTGAACGCGCACCCACCGTTTGCCCCAATCTGCGCATGTAGAACGCTCTGATCTACATGCACCCAGATGCCATAGTTTCGATTGTTACATCCTGCCTGCTGTTTGCAGACCATACCCTGCCATTTACCGGTGCTCTCTTTCACTTTAACCCATGCTTCAATACTGAGTGTTTCCAATTCCAGTTTTTTAGTAGAATCGACGACAACGTAGCCGCCAGCATCGCCGGGGAGCTCTAATCCTGTCCCGAACTTCGCTTTTACCCACTTGGGACTCCCAGCGAATTTTCCGTCGTGTCCATTACCGGACGCGTCTTTCACAGTCTTTCCGGCACCTTCCTCAAAGAGCCAGACCGCGACTGTATTTTTATCAACTGCTGCATCGGCAAATCCACCGCCGAACAGGAGTGAAACTGCGAGCAGAATAATCAAGAACCCTCTGATGTGCATAGTTACTCCTCCTTTTATTTCCGTATTTTATCAGAAAAAGAATTTTTAAGTCAAGAATTTAGAGGGCGTTCAGCAGGACCATTCAATTTTAAGAAATTATTGGATTGGACATCTTTTTTTGCAGGATCCGGTGCGAAATCTAGCGAAATGCTGCGAAAATTTCTGCGTTTTTTAAAAACATAACATATATTAAGTAGTATCACCTACAATTGAATGCCCCTGGGGCGTTCAGTACGGGTATTTAGTTTTAAGTAAATTATCGGATTGTCTCAATTTTTGGATATTCTTTTTCAAGTCCGGTCCGATTCCATGAAGATTTAAAAATTAATATGGTGCGCCGCAAAACCGCACCATAGGTGTCAATTTAGGGATTTTCCATGCCATTCTCGTGCGGTTAGGGGGTTTAGTCTGGGGTTAGACTAAATCCGTTCCTTGTATTACATTCCGCATCTACCGGATCTGGGGTCCAAAAAATGTTGACACGAGATTTCACATGGCATATAATTTCACATGTCTTGTTAGACGCGTTGGACGCGCGAATCGTGATTTGGACAAACATATAAGGAGGCTTAGATGGCAGAACGAATTAAGATGGGATTGGTAGGATGCGGCGGTATGTCGGGTGCACACATGGGCGGTTATCGTCAACTCTGGTCGAAAGGACTTAGAGATTTTGAGATTGTGGCAGCGTGCGATATCGCCGAAGAACGCGCAGCGGAACGCGCGAATCAGGCACACGAATTTCAAGGCGGTACAAAACCTGCTGTCTATACAGAACTTGATGAGATGCTGGCGAAACATCCTGATTTGGCGTGTGTTGACATCTGTGCGCTTCACAGTGCACACCATACGCTCGCCGTGCCTGCACTTGAGGCGGGGAAACACGTTATTATTGAAAAGCCGTTTGGTATCACGATGCGGGCATGCCAATTGATGATGGAAGCGGCGGATCGGAACGATAAGATCATCTCTGTGGCTGAAAACTATCGTCTGGCGCGCATTCAACGCACGCGGAGCTGGGCAATCGCACAAGGGCGTATCGGCGAACCGCGTATGTTCTTCTGGATCGAAGTCGGTGAAGGGTTAGGCAAATGGGGTTGGCGCAACTTTAAGATGGACGCTGGCGGCGGTTGGGCATTAGATGGCGGTGTGCACTTCACCGATCTAATGCGCTATATTCTCGGGCTGGAAGCCGAGGAAGTGTACGCAATTAATAAGGCTTATGAACCGTTCCGCTACGATAATCCAGGTGAGCGTGAAGGTGGTTACGCTGTTGATGTTGAAGATGCGATGATTGCGACTATCAAGTTTGAACAAGGCGTTACCGCGCAATGGACGTGGGTCGGTTCAGCACCGGGACACGGTTTCGGTCAACATACCGTTTACGGTAGCGAGGGTGCGCTTGACTGGGGTAGAGGCTTGGTGCCGCGCGGCGGTGAACCGATTTCTAACGAAGACTTAATGAAAGAATTCATGGATAGCCTCAGCGATTCAGAGCGGGAATACTACTTCCCAGGTGGCGTTGAAGATACAGTCGCAATTGAACTGAAATACTTCGCCGATGCGATTCGGAACGGTGGTAAACCTGAAGTGGATGCTGTTGAAGGGATGCGCTCTGAAGCCATCTGTATGGCGGTTTATGAATCCGGTTGGTTCGGTCGCCCTGTGACAATTGCCGAGATCGAAAACTGTGAACTCGAAGGCTATCAGAAAGAGATTAACGATAAACTCGGGATTGGTGTGTAGATATAACCTCTACGATTGGATGTTCATTTCTGTGTAGGATTGGAAGGTTGAAACGCTGGAAATCTTCCGTCCTCACAATTGGTTGAAACTATGGAGCGATTGAACGGAAAGGTTGCGATTGTCACGGGTGCCGGTAAAAAAGGTGAAGTTGACGGGACCGGCTATGCGACATCAATGCTCTTTGCGAGAGAAGGTGCGAAAGTACTGTTGGCGGACATCTCACTTGAGAACGCTAATGCCACGCTTGCCGAAATTGAGGCAGAAGGTGGTGAAGCCTCGGTGTTCATCGGAGATTTGTCTACAGAGGAAGCCTGTGCTGGAATGGTAGAGGCTGCTGTTGAACGCTTTGGCAAAGTGAACGTCCTTTTTAACAACGTTGGACTTGGCGGTTCTGGGATGGTCACGGAAGTAGACGAAGAGAAGTGGGATAGAGTGATGGATGTCAACCTTAAGAGCATGATCATGGCGTGTAAGCATGCGGTGCCTCGAATGGCGGAAGCAGGCGGTGGCTCGATTATTAATGTCTCTTCGATTGACGCGCTGCGTGCAGGCTCATCTCGGAATCTACCCTATGCAGCCGCGAAGGGTGGGATGATTTCCGCAACAACAGTGATGGCAGTTCATCACGGACGCGATAACATTCGAGTGAACTGTATCGCGCCTGGACATCTCTATGCCTCCTTTCCTGCACCGTATCTGAGTGAAGCGGAACGGGAGCGCCGCCGTCTCATTGGACCGCTTGGCACAGAGGGAACCGCATGGGACGTGGCGTGGGCAACCGTTTTTCTCGCCAGCGACGAATCGAAATGGATCTCCGGTGTCGTCATTCCGATTGATGCAGGTCTACTTGCGGCGACACCACTTGCTGTCGTGCATCAACTCGACGAATAAATGTCAGTAGAATTATTGCGAGTTCCATAAGTAATTTATGTTGAATTTGACGGTTTCATCATCACTGACGACGCCTTCGATTCGGATCTTTAGGTCTAACAATTCCGCGGACTCAGTTGGATAGAAAAATTGAACGCCTCTTTCGCCAGCGCTGCCAATGAATTGGGCGAAACCTGCTATATCTTCATCTGTTAGTCGACTCCCATTTATGGTAACTGTTACGCCGCTCTCGCTAAGTGTCGGTGCATTTGGGGGAGATGCCCCTTCTGGGTAATATACCCAAATAATCCATCCGTGTCCATCATCGTTATTATTAGACGGATCGCCATTATTGTTATTCCCACCATTCGTCTGCTCTGCGTCATCGCCCCCATTATTACCCCCACCATTGTTATTGTTATTGCCGTTATTGCCGCCACCGTTATTATTGTTGTTGTTATTGCCGTTATTGCCCCCACCGTTATTATTGTTGTTGTTATTGCCGCCACCGTTATTGTTATTGCCGTTATTGCCGTTATTATTTCCTGTTTGTCCGTTAGGCGTTGAGGGGTCATCGGCTGATGTGTTTCCTTGTGTATCTGGGGGTGTTGGTACAATCTGTGCTCTTTCTGCACGCAAGATAGGTGCCCCTTCATGATAAAGCATATAGACGCGCCTTTCTGGATAGATATAGACGGCAGGGCGGCTATTTGCATCTACAGTGTTCTGTGTTTCAGGTATAAGCCTTATACAGGTTGCGTCGATATCACCCTGAAAACAGACGGATTCACCGTCCGTTGAGACGAGATAGCGGTTTACCTCAAAAACTGTTGGGTTTGATCCGGTATAAGGCATATCGGAGCATCCGGTGATAGCAAAAAGGATCATGAGGATTCCGATGATGAATTTCGCGGGTATAGGTTTAAATTTTTTCGGGTTCCGGGAATTCATTTGTGATGTTTTTCTCACGATGCTGCTCCTGTTCCATCGAAGTTTATCCTATTGCTGCATAAAGTTTGAATTTGAAGGTATCTGCGAATGTCGGGCGAGGGAACTTTGAAGAAATCCGCAGAAATACCGCAAACAAAAACCCCCTACTGTATGGGTTGTAAGCGGAGGATATTTTGGTTATTGTCGGCTTCTACACTGTCTCCGTTGATATGGAAGGTTGCTATATTTGCAGGTACGACTCCGTCTACCTGAATTGTTATTTCTGGAGTTTGCGTTTTGACGGAAAATCGAACGCCGCGTCTACCGTCGTTTTTGTTGATTTGGGTGAATTCAGTGATCTTCAGATCGCTTCGCCTATTGGTTGGGATTGTCTCTCCTTCGGCGATTCTGATACCGAGTCCGCTGGTTTCGGGTGTGTTGCCGCGGTTCGCTTCACGGAATGCGCTTGGATAGTACACCTCAATGCTCCAACCCTCGGGTATATAGTTGGTATCGCCACCGCCCAGATTGACATCTGATGGCAGTTCGGCTTTGCCTGCTTCTACCAATTCCTGTACAATTTGGCTGGTATCCATGAGTCGTTTTGCTTCTAATACGGTTCGCCCTTGATAATTAAAGACATAGGCGATGTTTGTTGGATGAACGTGGACAGTCGGTGTATAGTCTATATTTGTCGGGTCGATTTCTGTTTTATCCAACAAAAGTTTTACACAGATTGCGTCGAATCCATCTTCCAGGCAGACGGTATCTTGTTCTATTGTGTTAAGATACTGGTCCAGGTCGCCGGAGGTTACTACGGGTCCTGAGTAAGGGACATCGGTGCAGCCTGCTACGCTGATAAACACAATGAGCAGACAGCTGATTAAAAAGGTTATATTGTTGATTTTTATTTTCATATTTTTCACAGTGTTGCTCCTCCGTGTGAAGTACTGACGCAGATGACAGATGATACATTTTTGCATGCGATCAAACGTTATAAATAAACGATAGATAGGAGTTTTAGGTTTCACGTTTATAGTGGCAAAATTAGAATAAGGAGGGTTAAGAGGCGTAAGGAGGGTTAAGAGGCGGCGGACAGGGTCCTGTGCTGCGTTAGTCAGATGCCGTTATCGTGAAAGTTCTCCGAGTGATATTTCCATGGCTGTCAATAACACGAACTTGGACTTTCTGATGCGGATGTTTTAATTCGATGATTGTTCGGTCCTCGCCGTTTAACTTCCTATAGTGCTTGAAAATGTAGCCTGTATACTTTTTCCAGCTGCGTAAGTTGTTTTTTCGGTTTTGGCTAATGACATAACCGGAGGGTGGGCGATTGCCAGTGGGTGGAACGAACCATTGTACTTGGTGGATTCCATCGGGGTCAACAATTTCGACTTGGAAAGTGGGGGCAGTGTTTTCCCTATCAATGGTGGTAGGGCTATTGAAATTGGGTTGATTCGGTTGAAAAACGCGATGTCGCTGTAGCCAATGTGCTGCGGCAGATGAGAGCGTTGATCTGACAGCGTTTCCATAGGACATGATATAACTGGAGCGGCGAAAGTCGTGTCCGAGGCCGAAGGCGTGTCCGAGTTCATGTGCAACGGTTTGCCAGTCAAAAGCGTTGTCAACGGTTGGGATATACGCTGTTCCTGCGTGTGCATGCCATCGTTCTCCATCGATATAGGTGCTTTCTAATCCCGCGAGGGCTAAAGTATCTCCAGCGATACCGTCTATAGCACTCTCCAAAACGACGAGGAACACATTTTCTGATATATCAAAGTATTGCGTGATTTCTTCGTCAATTTTTTTGACTGTATCTTCAAGATAGTAATCGGCTGTAAACTTCCCTTGGACCAGATGGATTTTTATTTTCCCATTAGGGTTAGTTTCGATATTAAAAGTGGTTTTGGAGAAACCGTTGTCTTCCATCTGTTGTGCATAAAACCGTTGTACCTTTTGCATTATCTTC
Source organism: Candidatus Poribacteria bacterium (assembly GCA_026706025.1). Classification (NCBI taxonomy): domain Bacteria; phylum Candidatus Poribacteria; species Candidatus Poribacteria bacterium. The sequence goes on along the minus strand of JAPOZO010000063.1, from coordinate 350,027 downwards.
TCTATTTTTCTGTGTATATTGAGTTGTGGTGAGAGCCCGTCGGGTAAGAAGTAAATGATCCTGACTGCATTTTGATGAGCTAATTGTTGGTGGGTATTGAGTAGTGGAATATCCCAAATTCGGAGTGTTCCGTCGAGGTCTCCGGTAGCAAAGGTAAATGCGTCTGGTCCGAAACCGACAGATCTCGGTTTTTGTTTAAATGAGAAGACAGCGTTACCGGTCTGGACATCCCAGAGATTAACTTTATTCCATGCGGCGGTAAGCAGCGTTTTTCCGTCGGGTGAACAGGCAAGGTTTAGGATGGTACCTGTTGAAATGCTGCGCTCAACTTGATAGTCGGTGGCGCGCCAAAATTTGATGCTTCCGTCAGTCCCTGCGGTTACGAAGCGGGACTGCGTTGTATCGTTTAAGAACTTAATGTCCCGAACCGTCGCTTTTCCTGCTTTTAAAGGTCGAATCGCTAAACCTTGCTTTTCTATGTCCCAAATTTTGATGTAACCGTGATTATCACCGGCGAGCAGATATGCTCCGTTTGGTGAAAAAGCGAGGGACTCTATCTGTACATCGTGTTTGCGATGTTCAAAGAGTGTTATTTTCCTGCAATTATCCGTGTCAGTGATGTCGAATAGATTAAGATTCCATTTTGCTGTCGCGAGATAGCGGTTATCCGGTGAAAATGTGAGTGTGTTGGCACTGTCTTCAAAGGTTTGCAGGAGCTGCCTCTGTTGGGTATCCCATAATGTTATGGCGTTAGGGCTTCCCGCGGCAAGGTACTTCCCATTGGGTGAAAAAGCGAGGGTCTCAATGTCATCTCTGTGTTTTTTACTGTGAAGTGTTTCTGGTGTTTCTGGTGTGTTTTGGTTCCAGAGTTTTATGGTATTGTCTCCGGTGGTTGCGATGATATCTGGGTCGGTGGGTGAAAATGCTAATGCATAGATACCATGTCCATGGTCTAATTCCAGGATTGGTTTCGGTATTTCCGGGGGTGCAGACAACTCAGCGTATAGTACCTGTTTTGAAAAGTTAGTTATGGTGGATTTTGTGATCTGAAGGATACCATTTACTTGATGGTCTACTAAAATTAGGGTTATAAGGGCAATGAGATGTATCCAAACGGTATCTTGTAGTTTCCCTTTTGCTATGCCGATCCGTAGTCCCCATGACATAGCACTCCACAGCAACATTATAGCCCCGAAGGCACTCAAAGGCGTTATGCCCGGATCTCGTGAAGCAATACCTATAACCAGTAGGAGTATCCCAAAATTCCTAACATCTCGTTGCCGACGTTTGTTAGTTGATAATATCCGGAATTTCATCAATACGCTCTTATTATCGGGTCGTTCGGATGCTCGCCTTCAACTTGACTGGCATCAGTCGGATAAAGGCATTGAACCATAGATCGGGATATATTTTGTGGATTTCGCCAATTCTTCAAAGCACTTGAATATCTCAGAACTGTGCGGGGAAGTTGCCGCGGGCGGCATCCATGACTTCGCCTGTAATTTCATCGTGACCGTTGTCTTTAGCGAAACTTTCAATCCCCATCTTCGCCATGGGCCGGACAAAAGCGGGGATCCGCTCTAAGCGTTCGAGTGCCTCCGCTGTCCAAGTGGGACCGGTCGGTTCGGTAGGCGTTGCGGCCTCCTGAAATGCATCCGAGATAACGCCAGTAAAGGGACATTTGCCGCCTTCAGTAGTCTCACCTGAATCGGTTTCTGACGCAAACATATTAGGCATTGATTCACCCTTTGCCGTCTCTAATTGTGAGCGTACCAGCTGCATCGGTTGTGCTGCTTCGTTAGTGCCACCGAGTTTAAGGTCCAAGGATTTCAGCATCTGGGTCTCCGACGGATTGAGGTACATGGCGATCTCTGTAAAGCAGTCAGGGCATTCAAAAAGTGCTGTTACGGAGCCTTGTTCAGGTCGGGTTACATCTTTAAATTTCATTGCCGTGTCGCAGTCTGTACATAAAAATTTCATAATTTTAACTTTCCTCGCGGTTCGGTCAGGACGGGTTTGAAACTTGAAGTACCCTTCCGTAGAACCGCCCTCCATCTCATTACGGGCTAAGTTTCATTTTTCTAATGAACTTCAGTGCTTCACTGAATTGTACTACATACTAAAAAAGTTTTGGATTTTTTTAGCCACTTGTATGAGTGCTTTACTTGCGACGGTATCTGGGCATTTGTCAATATAAGGGGTTCCGTTGTCGTTGGCATGCGCGAGTCGTGGATCAAACGGGATGCTGCCGAGAACGGTCTGCTGGAATGCTTTATCAGGCGTTTCGTCTGCGGAAAAGAGAGGCTCTTTCTCACCGCAGTGCTGACATACATAGAAAGCCATATTTTCGACAACACCGATAATCGGGACTTTGAGAATATCTCTCGCCATGGTCACCGATTTTTTGACGATCAATTGCGAGACTTCAGAGGGGATTGTCACAACGACGATACCACCGAGATTTGGGATAAGTTCTGCTACGTTTGGCAGTCGATCGGTCCCGGGCGGCAGATCCAACAGGAGGTAATCCAAGTTCCCCCACTCGGTATCAGCGATGAACTCTCGGAGCGCGCCTACTTCCATCGTAGCACGCCATGTGAACGCGTCCTTCTGAGAATGTGCATTCCAAAGCACGGGTGCATCGTCTTCAGCCAAAAGTAGATCCATAGAGATCAGTTTGGTACCGAGTGCGGTAATCGCAGGTTTGACCCCTGTAGGTGTGTATTCCAGTGTAGCGTTGCGGACACCCATCATCTTTGCAAGCGTTGGTCCATTAATATCAGCGTCAACGACTCCGACAGTGTTGCCCTTTAGCGTGAGTGCGGCGGCAAGATTCGCGGTGAGAGAGCTCTTTCCAACACCCCCTTTTCCGCTCATAACGGCTACGGTATGTTTTACGGAAGTCAATCGCTGTTGGAGTCGGTTTGCTTGCGCCGTGACTTGTCCGATAATGTTGGAACCGGCATCGCTTGGCAAATCGGTGTATGTTTTCATTATTCTCCACCAATGGCATAAAGTGCTTGATAACTGCGGAGATAGAGCGTACCGTTTGCGATTGCAGGAGATGCAGCGATAACTTCGTCCATGGCATTGCTGGCGATGATTTCAAATTCACGTCCTGCTTTCACCACGGTGACAACCCCGTCACGAGAGGTCAAATAGATAAACCCATTGGCATAGACAGGCGAGGCGCGATGTCGGTGTCGATGCGTCCGTTCTCGATAGAGTTGTTCGCCACTTGCGGCATCAAGGCAGATCAGGTCACCGTTTTCTCGGCAGAGGTAGACTAAGCCATCATGAATGAGCGGAGAAGGAACATCGGGTGTGCCTTGCTGACGTTTCCAAATCTGCCACTCACTTTCAGTTATATCGCCTTTTGTGGCAGCTGGATTGATGCCCAAAACGGGGCCGTTTTTCGCGGAAGGAACGACAATGAGTCCTTCTGTTGCAACAGGAGAAGCGACGAACCGGAGGGAGTGGTTATAACTGAATACTGGATTCAAACCGCCACATCGCCAGATTTCGCTGCCGTCTTCCAAACTGTGTGCGGTGACATAATCAGCACCGTGGACAACAAGGTATTCACGTTCTGTATCGCGATAGAGAATAGGAGAAGTATAAGCCTGTTCGCATTCAGCGGTTGCGTCACTATCCCTATCATGTTTCCAGACCTCTTTACCGGTCATTTTGTCAAGCGCGAGGACGACCCATGCATTGCTGTGGATGAGTTGGAAGTAGAGTCGGTCTTTGTCAAGGAGCGGGGTAGTGGACATGACGAAGTAGAGGTTGAATTCACCGTAACGGTCGGCGAGATTGGTGTGCCAAACCTGATTCCCCTCAAAATCGTAGCAGGCGAGGTCACCGGTTCCGAGGAACGCCCAGACGTGTTCGCCATCGGTTACAGGAGAGGGTGCGGCAGAATTGGCTTCGCCACTACGGACATCTCGGTTGCCATGTCCGAGAGTACGTTTCCAGAGTTCTTTACCATCGGTGGTAATACACATCAAAACAAGGGTGTCGCCTTCAGCCGAGGTGAGGAAAATCTTGTCTTCCCAAACAATGGGGGTAGAGGCGGCTTCACCGGGGAGTGGTAAACGCCACTTAATATTTTCGGTTTGACTCCACTGGATGGGTGCCTCGGTTTCTTTGCTGATCCCGTCGTTGTGCATCCCGCGCCACTGTTGCCAATTGTCGGCGAAACCGTTAGCGGTTAGGATAAACGCCACAAGTAAGAACATTATCGTGCATCTCAAAACCTTCTTTTTCATGATGAACCTCCGCTTTTCAGTGAACCTTGCTACGATCCAATGCCAATAATAAGTTTCAACGTTTCTCGTCTGTCCATAAGCCTCGATCAGGTCCATTCCACTGGTAAGGGACTATTTTCGACAAGTCGCCAACGCTATATTCCAGAAATTCACGTTCTGCTTCTATCACATACCCTTCGTTTGTGAAAACAGGGAACTCTAATTTCGCAAGAGCATCAAAAGGTTCAATTTCCAGTCGGACATCCAGTTTGCCTTCCACTGTCTTGTAAAAAAAATCTGCAGAATGGCTTTCATGTTTCAGGATCATGACAGTGCCGGACTGTTGAACCTCTCCGTTAGATGCGCAAACCTTCACACCGACGAGAAGATTACGCGCCGGTGGCGGATCTGAATGCACCTTAAACCATAACCCTTTGTGTGAACCCTCTGCAACACCCTCATTTGGACCGAGGATTTGAAATGTGACCGTTGGAATATCGCTCATTATTTACCATCCATTTTTTTCAAGTCGCCAGTCACCCGTTTACTCCTGATCTGGCTGTTGATAATACTGTCCAAGTACCTCATTGGCAAGGCTTCTGCCATCCTCAATGACACGCGCGGCGAAATCGAGTGTAACCTGTTCAATGTTGTTCTCTTGCGCCCGCTGCTCAATACGCGTCTGCGTAATATTCCGCATAAACCCAGCAGGCACTAAATTCAAACGTTCGATTGCCTCCTCGGTCCACTGCACTGGACTTTCAAAACCTGGAACGACTTCAGCGTTCTGGGAATCGGAAGTCTGTGCTTGTAAGGTTCTGAGTTCAGGGGCATCTTCACGGACTGCAGCCGCTTCGCCCATGCTGTCGTTGATAATCTCTGTTGCGAAGGCATTGGTGATAGTGCCAATTTTTTGGGCGCGTGCGGATTTTTCGATCCGTGCTTTGACATTGCGCCGCATATAGCCGCGCGGCACCCCACGTAGTGCTTTTTTCGCCTGTTCTGACCATTGGAGTCGTACGCCATCAAAAGTTTCTTCCTCGGCAGCACCGCCTTCGTCTACGGCCATGCTCTCCAGAGAAGTTTTGTCCACCATCTGAAAACGTTCCGGCGGTGAACTACAGACAGGACACTGGACGGGTTGCTGGTTGTGTGCGGCGTAGCCACACTCGCCACAGATATATGTCTGGACGGCATCTGATTCCAAGACTTTCTGTTCGGCGATCTCTTTTGCGACACGCGTGAGTTTTTCAGAGGCACGTTGCGGCATAATCGCTTCCATTGCCATATCAATGACGCTCTCGGTAATAACAGAATGACCGCGTTCTATAGCAAACCGATGTACGGCTGTCTTAGCGATGCCGCGCACTAAGGGTGGTGCTTTCTCCATTCTATCTAACGCCTCCTGCGTCCAGACGAGGGTCTCTTCCGCTTTTACATCTATTTGTGGGAAATAACGTTGGCTTGATAAAAAGACATTGCAAGGGGCAAGACGTAATAGATTCTCTGCAGTGCTTCCGATGTCCATCTCCTGTTCACTATGGACACCGATTCTGCCTAAGACGAGGAGCCATGGATTCGTTTTTCGGGCATATTGTAGAATTTTTTCGTAGGCTTTTCCATCAAGCAAGGTAATTTTTAGGGCGTAGTCGTGTTCCTCTTTTGCAATAGCGCGTGCGACTTCCAAATGTGACTGATAAATTTTCGCTAATCCGGTATCAATAACTTCCTCGTGGAGTTGTTCTTGCTCTTTAAATCTGAAAGTTCTTGCGGCGCGTTCTGTTAGCACATTCACGACGGAATTGAAAACGATGTAGTGCAGATACGGATCATAGACACCAACGGCTTCAACCTGTTTGTTGAATTTACGTCCGAGTTGTATAGCGGTCTTCAAACCTGAGAAAGACTCTGGACTTCCATCAATCCCGACAAGGATATTTCCGTCATGTGCTTCAATGGGTTCAAGGTCTCGGACAACGAGCGTATCGGTATTAATACGGCGGACGACGCGTTCAGTGACACCGCCGATAAGGCTATCTTTGACTGCACCCATACCGAGTGCCCCCATAATGACAAGATCGTAATCGCTTTCCTGAATGTCTTCAACGAGTTTTATAAAGTGTTTGCCTTCCGGCATTTTGGGTTCAAATGGGATGTCAAATTCGGTGCACTTCTGTTTCATCACCTCAAGGTAGGAATCGGAGATCAGTTGCAGCCCCATTGTAATGAGGGTATCGTGGATGCGGCGTTGTTTTTCAAGTTCGACCTCGTCCTGATACTCCTCCGGCAGGGTATATTCCATCTGCTTGAAGCGGACATCGTGCATCTTTGCGGCGTAAACGTGTGATCCCACTAACTGCGAACCGAATTTCTTTGCGAATTCGACCGCCAAAGCGATACTTGCGTCGGAGTAGTCCGAATTGTCAACAGGCACATAGATTTTTTTGATCATCTTTTTAACTTTCCTTGCGGGAGAACAACGTAGGTTTCGTATTTCACGCGTCTTCCCTAAGAGTCGCCCTCCAAATGTAAAGCATTCTCACTGCGAAGCAAAATTATGCCATTTAAGGCATAATTTCATTACCGGCTACGGTTTCTGTAACGCGCTCCCAGAAAACCGCCAAGTATATGCGCAATCAGTGTTGCTGGCCATAAGTAAACCATCGCAGTCTGCCACTTCCAATTGAGGATAAAGTGTCGAACAACGATGTTCATTGTAATCGGAATGTAGAGACATCTGCTCCACGGGCGGCTGAATCTTTTAAAGCGTCCACGGAAAAATCCGAAAGTGAAGTGAATTACAAAAGCCGCAAGAGAGATTAAGAGATTCAGATCAAAGTCTCTCATTTTTTGAGGAGCGTTTTGACATCTCGGCGTAAACGCAGCATCGCGGGTTTACTTCGACTGTCGTAGTAGTCGTGGATGTTCCCATCCGCTTTGACGAGAACGAACCGCGGGCTATGGAGTATTTCGCTACCCTTGTGCCCCGCCGCCAAACTGAACCCATGTTCGGCTAACTGATAAATATGTGCCTTGTCGCCGGTGAGAAAGTGCCAACGCCTATCGTCTGCGCCATAAGCCTTTGCGTAGCGCGTGAGAACTTCTGCCGTATCCCGCTCTGGATCGACAGAGAACGAGACGAAATAAACGGGGTCTGCAACAAATTCGGATTGCAAGCGTGCCATCTCCTGTGTCATCGCTGGACAAATCGTTGGGCAGTTGGTGAAGATGAAATCCGCGACCCAAATTTTGCCTGCCATGTCGGATAACCCTAATGGCTCTCCCTGTTGGTTCGTCAGGCTAAAGTCTGGCACGCTGATAGAAGCAGTTTCAGTTAATACTTCCGGTTTGGTGCCAAATACCGACCATAAGTTAATCCCGGCGATAGCGATAATGATAACACCCAGCATGACCCAGATGAGGGTGCTTTTGTCAAATTTTCGCTTCGTTTTAGTGGCATTATCGACTTGTGCTTCCATATTCCAAACCCAGTGGGTAGTTAGTGAGCCGACGTATCCACAACTTCTGCTGCCGGTTTCTCTATGCCATCGAGTCGTGTATCTAATGTGAGATCAGGCATCAGCATGACGACGAGAAAAACGCAGATAAGGAAGGGCGTTATCACGATAGCTGCTAATGTTTTCCTTTCAAACTTCAGATGCATGAAATAGATAGCGACAAGGGCAGCCTTGGAACATGCCATTCCGATAAGCAAGATGGCTTTGATTGCTATAGGGAGATCGGGAATCACGACCAAAACCTCAGCGACTGTCAGCCCCAAAAGCCACCAGAAGATATTCATGTATTTCGGGTGTTCTGTGTGTCCATCCTGTGCCATTCTTATTACTCCTATAGTAGATAAATGAAGGTAAAGACCATAATCCAGATAAGGTCAACGAAGTGCCAATAGAGTCCAACAATTTCCACTTCATGGTTAAACTCAGCGGTATATCTGCCACGCAAACCGTGTATCAAGATGACGATGAGATAAATGACACCACCAGTCACGTGCATCCCGTGGAAACCTGTGATGGCGTAGAAAGTGGGACCAAAAAGCGTTGACCCACTGATAGTCGCACTCTTTAACCCGTGCTCAGGGATACCTGTCAGAGTCAAGCCGTGTTTAATCAAATGTGTCCATTCATAAGCCTGTAGTCCAAGGAAGATAATTCCACCCGCAATTGTCAGTCCAAGGAACAGACACATGCGTGAAACATTGCCATTCTGAATCGACTCCAGTGCTTTCACCATCGTGACACTACTGCATATCAGCAGAAATGTCATGGCTGCGGTTAGGTTAATACCGAGGATTTCATCTGGTGGTACCCAACCGACTACGCCTGCACCCGCCCGGAGCGCCGCGTACGCTGCAAGCAACGCGCCAAAGGACATGGTATCCCCGACGAGGAAAATCCACATACCGAGCTTGCCGAGGCTGTCCGGCGTAAGTGAAGGTTCGTATACGTCTTCAGTGTGGTCTAAAGTGGTAGCGTGTTCCACTACATTAAACTCCTTTATTTATTATCAGTTGTCAGTTATCAGTTGTCAGTCGTCAGTTAAGAATTTCTGATGCGTAGCAGACGCTCCTTTAACCGACTACCGATAACAGATAACCGATAACCGTTCCATTGTAAAAAAATCGTGCCGCCGATGATCCCAAAAATAGTAAAGGGCATCGCTATCATAAAAAGGATACTCCAATTAAAACCTTTACCGATCGGATCATCAAGTGTTTTACACCCGGGGCATGCTTCAAGAGACATCGGGGCAATAAGCATGACAAGTATCAAGACGGAAGCCCCTAAGACTGTTGTATAGCAAGTTTTGGCTTGCAAGCTGCGCCAAAATATTCTATGCATTCCAATAATTCCTTTCGCGATCTTACGAGAGATACACCAAAACGTAGAGAATTGGCCAGAGCGCGACGACAAAAATCCAGTAGATCGCACAAGTATCAACGCCCGTGTAACGGTCTGCAGAGAACCGTCCTGCCATCGCCATGCCAAAAACTATGAACACCCAGATAACAGCACTCAGGACGTGAACAGCGTGGCACCCGATAAGCACATAGAAGATGCCGCCATACACACCAGACTGGAGTGTAAGCCCGTTGCGAATGAGTTGTACCCACTCGCTCCCCTGTACACCGAGGAAAAGCAGCCCAAGCATCCCTGTGATTAAAAGCCAATTACGGAGCTGCTTTACGCTGTCTTTCTGGATCGCGCGCCACGCTTGAAACATTGTGTAACCACTGAGCAGAAGCAGGGCGGTATTAATGCCGGTTACGACACGTGGCAACTCAATCCCGATATGCGATGGCGGGGGCCATGTGACATTCCCGACCCGAAAGACGAGGAACGTACCGATGAGTCCCGAAAACAGCATTGTCTCCGCACCGAGTAGGACCAATATGCCCAATCGTGCGTTACTCAAAGGTTGTCGTTCCTGGACTTCAGAGTTATTATGTGTCATCATTCGCGCACCCTATTTTTTAGAATTCGCAGAACAATCTCAACTACCGCCGCAATAATCAGTAGCAGGACGATAATGCGAACGGCAACACCTAAAATCGTTGCAGTAACACCCCCTGCTATTGCTCCTATGACAAAAAGAACTGTCACAAGTAGAGATAAAATAATAGTAAGGCGACGCTTTTGAACAATTTCCCCTATCGCTGCGATAATCAATAGCAACCCGATAATGCCCAGAACCGGAACAACAAGACTACTTACAACACTTTCAACAGATTGCGGTGCTTTGCTGCCTGTAATTATCGCTGCTGTCACAATAGCAAATAATCCTACAAACAACAGGGCCAAGATAAGTCCGAGGCGGCGATTTCGCTTGCGATGCTCTGGCGCGTTCATTTTGCTTCCTCGTTAATCTAAATTTTATCCAACGCCATTGTGATAAATACCACTGGCAGATAAAGCAACGATGCATATAACAGGTAGCGTGCGGCTTTTACGGAGCGTGTACGTTGTAAATAGATACCGAATACCAGAAACGTCCCACCTGTCAACAGTGCTGTGAAAAAGTAGACACTCCCTGCGACGTTGTACAAGGCAGGCAACAAACCTATTCCGAGGAGTGCGACGCAATTAATCACAATTTGACGGCACGTGCTTGCGCCATCGGGATGAATGACCGGTAATAGGCGGAATCCGGCTTTTGCGTAGTCTTCGCGATAGATGTAGGCGATTGCAAGAGAATGCGGCAGCTGCCATAAAAAGAGTATCGCAAACAGCACCCATGCCTCGCCTGTTAGCGTCCCTCGCGCTGCGACCCATCCGACGACAGGCGGGAGCGCGCCCGGCACTGCCCCGATCAGCGTACACAGCGAAGTCTTCCGCTTCAGCGGCGTATAGAGAAACAGGTAACTCACGACTATCAGCGAAATGACGAATCCACTCAAAGTATTAACAATGAACGTCAGGTAAAGCATTCCGCTACCTGTGAGAACAACACCAACGATTAGTGCCTCCAACGGGTTCATCCTACCATCAGGGAGCGGTCTCTCCTGCGTCCGTTTCATCTGTGCATCTACATCGCGTTCAAGGTATTGGTTGAGTCCTAATACACCCGCCGCTGTCAATCCTGCCCCGATAAGTGTATGCAAGCAGCGCAGCCAATCTACGGTCTGCTGCGCACCGAGATAGAAACCAGCAGCGGTCGTAACGAGGATCATCATCACCAACCTCGGTTTGATGAACTCAATATAGTCAGCGGCGCGTCGCGCAAAAACCGTGTGTTTCGCTGGTGGATTTGCCGTATCTGTGTTGTCTGGTAACGTTACCGTTGTTGAAGGCATAATGTTTATTTTACTCTGTAACCAGTGTACCGCTCGCTGCTGTTTCAAGAGTTACCGATGCGTCAGTGAACCGGTAAATCTTCAGGGTAAGCACAAAACTGCTCACCAACATGAGTGCGCCGACTGCGACGTGTGCAGTGGTAATTGTGACTGTAAGTGCTGCTGCGAATGTTTCCCCGAATGCGGTTAGTTTCGCGAAAAATGCTCCGGTGCCGAGCATTAACTGGACGACAAGCAGTCCAAGTAATAATAATGGCGTTGATTGTCCAATTCCGTCTGATTCACTATCCACTGCTAACAAACGTCTTGCCAGCAAAAAGATATGTAGTGCCACCAAGAAAGCAAAGAGGAGATGCGCGTCAAGTCTGCTGCCGGTATGTCGCAAAATCGCCCCAAAGATGAGCTGCATATAAATGAGGCATGTCGTAATCAGACTGAGCCTTCGCAGTCTGGGCGAGGCGACCTCGCCCCTACGAACCGGGGTTTCAGTTTTATTTTTCCACCACTCACGCGAGGTGAACCAAGCGATGCCACAGAGCAGTGCGAAAAATGCTTGTGCGAGACATGCATGCACTATGGCGAAGTTGCGATTGATCTGTGTAACGCGAAGCCCACCGAGCACGCCCTGTACAATAACAGCGATAAGTGCGGCGAGTCCAAGCCATTTCAGCCATTTTCGGGAATCTCTCGCCAATATCAAGAATAAGAGACCGATTGTCAAGATTCCAACGAGGGAACCCATGAGTCGATGGCTATGCTCATACAGAATGCCCCCTACCATTTCGGATAAGGGATAGAGGAACATATTGTATCCGAAAGTTGTTGGCCAATCAGGGACAGCCAATCCAGAATCTGTGCTTGTGACAATCCCTCCAATGACAATCAACAAGAATGTCGCGCCTGCGGTGAGGCGTGCCATTCTGTGTAGCCATGGACTGTAATTAGCGTGATTTTCCATGCTGCGTTTTCAGAATTTTACAGAGGCACGGTTGAAAACCGTGCCTACAACTGCTCAGTCTCCGCTTGTAGCGGGTTCATGTTCAGGTTGTGCCTGCGGAATCCAATCAGATTCTTCACCGGGGACACTATATTCATAAGGTCCCCGATAGACAGTTGGAATTTGACCGAAGTTGCCGTGTGGCACAGGTGTCGGTGCTTCCCACTCCAGTGTATTGACCTGCCACGGATTCTGTTCAGCGACTTTACCTTTGTACATGCTCCAGAAGTAGTTAAAGACGAGTATCAGTTGTGCGAACCCAAGGGTAAAGGCACTCATTGTGATAAAGATGTTCATACCTATAAATCCTTGGAATTCAAACTGCCACATTAAAAACTTAATCGTTGTTGGTTCCATCAAGAATTCATACTGCTGCGGGTTGGAGATGCGTCGCATGTGTCCGCCGACACCGAGAATATGCATCGGGAAGAATGTGCAGTTGAATGCGATAAACGTCAACCAAAAGTGAATTTTGGAGAGTGCATCGTTCATATAGCGGCCATACATCTTTGGGAACCAAAAGATGATGCCACCAAAGATAGCGAACAGACTTCCGCCGAACACAACATAGTGAATATGCGCCACAATGTAGTAAGTATCGTGGATGAAGATATCGACTGGCGTATTTGCCATGTAGATACCGCTAAGTCCACCAATGACAAACATTGAAACGAAGGCGATACCGTGAAGCATCGGGGTCGTAAATCGGATTGAACCGCGGAACATTGTCCCCAGCCAGTTAAATGTTTTAATGGCAGAAGGCACCGCAATGAGCATGGTTGTTGTCATGAAGAAGTTACCCATTTCGGAGCGCATACCGCTTTGGAACATGTGGTGCCCCCAGACAATCCAACCTAAAAACGCGATGGCGATCATTGCGTAGACCATGGACCGATATCCGAAGACCGGTTTCCGTGAAAAGACAGGAATCAGTTCGGAAGCGATTCCCATGCCGGGTAATATGAGGATATAGACCTCTGGGTGCCCAAAGAACCAGAAGAGATGCTGCCAGAGGAGCGGGTCACCCCCACCTTCCGCTGTTGCAGAGAAGAATGTTGTGCCCGCCAGCCTATCAAAGATGAGAAGTGCGAGTGCGGAAGACAACACAGGGAATGCGAGTAGCAAGAGGATCGCGACGATGAAAAGCGACCAGATGACTAACGGCATGCGAAAGAAGGTCATCCCCGGTGCGCGCATATTGATAATCGTGGTGATGTAGTTAATAGAACCTACCAAAGAGGAGAACCCTTGAATGAGTAGACTGATTGCCCAGAGGTTCTGTCCCCACTCCACGCCTGTCCACTGTGGATCAGCAGAGAGTGGTGCGTAGCCCGTCCATCCGGCTGCAGCGTGTCCACCGGGTACAAAAAACCCGATCGCCATCACAATTGCAGCGAGAACCGCGAGCCAAAATGAGAGCATATTGAGAATCGGAAACGCCATATCGCGTGTACCGATCATCAACGGAATCAGGAAGTTCCCGAAGGCACCCACCAAGATAGGAACAACAACGAAGAACACCATAATGGTGGCATGCATCGTAAAGAGCATGTTGTAGAATTCGGGTGTGATGACCCCACTCGGCATGTTTGTCTCAAGCCATTCCTCTTTATCAGACTCATAGATACGTTCCCACATCCTGTCAGCCCCAGTGACAACTTCACCTTCGTCAAGATACTGTTGAGAGGCACCGATGATCGGTAGCGGTTGATCAGGATAGGCGAGTTGCCATCTAAAGAGCAGTGCAAGTCCGCCCCCGACAAAGAACATAATCAGTCCATAGATAAGGAACTGCTTACCGATTGTCTTGTGATCGAGCGAAAAGATGTATTTACGAATAAAACTTTCTTCGTGGTCATGTGACGCATGTTCGTTATCGTGCATATTTACCGTCCTCCTTAAGCCTATTGCGGCCATCTTTCTTGTACCCAGGCATCATAGTCTGCTTGTGTATGCACATTAAGGTAACCGAGCATCCCGGAGTGTCCGAATCCACAGAGTTCGGCGCAAGGAATCTCATAGCGTCCTGCCTGTGTCGCCTCAAACCAGACATTGATAAATCGGTTCGGCAATGCGTCCTGTTTGAGCCGTAACTGTGGCACAAAAAAACTGTGAATGACATCTATAGAGGTTAAACGGATATGCACGACCGCGTTGACAGGGACATGCAATTCGTTTTCCAATTCAAGGTCGTCGTCTGTCCCGAACTCGTTATCGGGGCCGGGATAGGTCATATCCCAGTTAAACTGTTTTCCACTGACCTGGACGACAACATCTGGATTCTCAGGAAATTGTGTCGGCGACTTAATATTGTTCCATTGCGGGTAACTAAACATCGCGAGGATAAAGACAATCAGCGTTGTAACAACTGTCCAGACGATTTCCAATGTTGTGCTCCCCTCAATGTAGTCCGCCTTTTTGCCTTCCTGATGTCGATATTTAATTAGAAAAACAATAAGCGTGCCCATCACAAGGATAAACACAACGAGGGTAATCCAATAAATAGCGTGAAAGAGGTTATCAACGCCTTGTCCGAACGTTGATACGTTCTCTGGTAGCCATTGAAGCATCCAGTCCTCCTTAATAATGCGCTTCGCCCATTGAAAAGGGACAAGCGCGTAAGAGTTTCGTTTTTAACAAGTCTAATTCGTTTCTGCAGACGCTGTAAGGGTTGCGCCTATGTACGTCAAAACACAAAACAGACCGGTAATCAGCAGCGAGAGGATCCAGGGCGGTCCCTCTCCGAATGCTTTTGCGGTGGTATCAAGGTAAAGGCTGTGTCGAAAAGCTGCAAGCCCATACGTGAGTGGATTGAATTTCATTGTCCATGCTAACCAACCAGGGACACCTGTACTCGGGAAAAACGCGCCAGAGAGAAGCCAAATCGGGATTAGCAGGAGATTCATAATTGCATGAAACCCTTGCGTTGAATCCATCCGCCACGCGATAAGTAATCCGAGGTTTGTCAGACCAAACGCTAAAAGTGCCATCACACCGAGCGAAAGTAAGAGAGAGATTACGCCGAACCGAATGCCTACCGTTGGTGCGAGTAGCAATAGCAGTAGACCTTGTAAGAGTGCTAACGTTGTTCCACCTAACGCCTGTGCGAAGACAATCCGCCACCTTGGTACTGGTGCGACGAGTACCCCCTGCAAGAAGCCTTCGCGCCGATCATTGACAACAGAAATTGTAGCGAAAATAGATGTAAAAAGCAAGACCAAAACGACGATACCGGGATAAAAGTATTCAATATAACCGGGTCCGTCTGATGCCCCCGAGGGCTGAAAAGAGGCACTCAAACCGCTGCCAATGAGAAGCCAAAATACCAAAGGTTGCGCGATAGCACTGAAGAGTCGGCTCCGTTGGCGATAAAACCTGATGATTTCGCGCCACCAAATCGTTGTAATCGGTAGCAAATTTTTAATTTTCCGTATCCTTCCTCTCCACGAATGGGTTCCCTGTCAACTTTACGAATACGTCCTCCAGTGTCGGCTTCCCAAACCGAACAGATTGAATCGCATTTGGAAAAGCGGCAACTACATTTCGAGCGAACTCATGTCCGCGCTTACACTCAACGCGCAGTTGGTTATCCGTAGATACGGCTGAAACGCCGAACCGCTCGATAATAGCGGTACCAAGAGTTTCATTGTCTCTGCTCTCTATAAGGATAACATCACCACCGACTTGATTTTTCAGTTCATTAGGCTCCCCGATTGCAACCAATTTCCCCACATCCAAAATGCCAACCCGATTGCATGCCTCAGCATCATCTAACAGGTGCGTTGTCAGCAGCACCAAAATATTCTCTGTCTGTGCAAGCATACCGAGATAGTTATTGAGTTGTCGGCGTGTGGCTACATCCAACCCACTCGTCGGTTCGTCAAGGAGCAAAACGCGCGGGGAATGGAGCAGGGCTTTTGCGATTTCAACCCGTCTCTGCAAACCGCCGGATAGGAGTTCAACCCGTTCTGTTGATCTATCAGAGACTCCAAAACACTCCAGGAGCTCCGAAATTCGGGAACGCAGGGTTCTACCAGCAAGTCCGTAAAGATGACCATGGTGTCGTAAATTTTCAACGACGGTCAGTTTGACATCTAACCCTGGGTGTTGAAAAACGACCCCTAAAAGGCTCCGAATTGCTTTCACCTCGGTTGCTAAGTCATGTCCGAGGATACGAACAGTGCCAGAAGTTACTGGCATCAACGTAGACAGGATTCTAAAAAGGGTCGTTTTCCCACTTCCGTTCGGTCCGAGAAGTCCAAAAATCTCGCCGCATGAGACATCAAAACTTATATTGTCAAGTGCCTGCCGTCGCTGATAGGCATGGGAGAGATTCTCCACCTCAATTCGGCTGTTGGAAACTGTCGACAATCGGCTATCAGTAGTTATGGTATGCGAAACCTTTGTGTCTGCCACAAGGGAGCCCTCTTGCTGACTGCCGATCGCTGATCGCTTACTTCATTTTCAGTGTGAAATCCTGCGTGATGGTACCGCCAGCTTCCACAGTAACAGCGACAGGTGCTTTGCTGTTCGTGCCACAAGCCTCATGCCAATAGCCGAGTTTATAGTCGCCTGCGGGGACATCTTCAAGTGTGAATTCACCCTTTTCGTTGGTAACAGCAAAATAAGGGTGTGGTACGTAGGAAATCCAAGCAGACATCCACCCGTGAACGTCGCATTTGACTTCAACGGGGCCCTCTGCCTTCTGGACAGCCTTGAGCGGCATCTTCCGACGGGCTTTTGGCTGCGCTTTGTTAACCGGTTTGTTGATCTTACTGAAGATATGCACATTGTGCATAATCTTATCGGAATTCAGCATTGTTAGGCGTGTGCCTATAGGAACGATCTGGATATGTGGTGTAAATTTGCAACCCTTCTGGTCAATCTCCACTTTGGCGTCTTTGTCAAAATCTTTACCTTCTGAAATGTCGATTAGATAGACAATTGTATTTTTTAAAGCGTTGCCTTCACCGACGACCAGTGATTCATCAAACTTTTCGTCAGCACCACAAACCTTCTCGTCCTTTGTGATTTCCAGTGCTTTTTTCTCAGGCATGTCTCCTTCAAACTTCACAACACCACTAATTGTGCCGCCGTTGTTCACTGCCATAGCTTTATAGTCTTTAGGGAATACCAACATTTCCATTTCACCTGCCCCGTGGTGGTCAGCGAAGACGTTACCCACAAAGCAGCAGGCGAGTAGTACCGTGAGACTTGCCAACAAATAGGATTTCATTTTTTTCTCCTTTTTAATAGTTATCAGTTATCAGTTATCAGTTTTCAGTTAAAGAACCTTTCGATTCGACTCAGGTATCTTTTGAACTGAGTGCTGATAACTGAAAATAGTAGATTTTATAATTAAGGATACACCACCAATCGGCGCGCTTCCAAAGCACGCCTACCAGCAGGTATTTCCATATTCTTAGGCTTCTTCTGAATTTCTGCGTTGGACGAATGCCCGTAAACCGAAGAGGAAGCCAACAGAGAGCAGTGCGATTAAGGGCGGATAAATGAACCGCTTTGAAGACGGTACAGGTTCAAGAACAAAAGTATACCAACTTGTCATGACCCGTTTTGTGTCAACATCACCGTTCGCGCCGTCCCATGCTGAGAAAGCGATAGGCACGAAGACACCGGGATCAAGTTGCAAGTCCTTTTTGTCGTCAGTTTTCAAAGCGCGTTTCACCCATAATTTGTATTGCCCGTCTGTATAGGTGCCTTGTGCTTGTAATTCGCCCTGTGCGTCCTGCACTTTTGCATTGTTAATACCTTTAGCGGTAAGCTCGGTCACCTGTTCAGGTGCGGAGGCTTTCCAGTGCCATAGATAGACCGGCAGTCTACCCCCCCATAAGAAATAGGGCTTTGGGGCGGTCGGTCCTTGCGGTACCTTCACGGGAAATTGGACTGCCAATGCGTCCTCAAGCGTTTTCCCTGTCGCCTCATCCGTTTCGTCACCAGTCGTGTGCGTTCGGTCATCCCACGTAAAAAGGAAAACGACCTCCGTATCATTGTAAAACGATTTGACGTTCACAGCATCAATCGTTGGATTAAACTGCCGCGGCTCAATGACTATTTGCCCGACGAGCGGGAAATACCTTGCTTCAAGCGTCTCCCATGCGGCATTATCCATTTCAGGCAACTCACCTTGAACGTATTGTGAACGGAGTACGTTGTTGCCGATCGCGGGTTCAGGGCGTTTCTCAGGCATAAGCGATTTAACGTAGTTCGCTAAATGCCAACTCTTTTCATAGACGACTTTCATCGCATCATCATAAATCTGTTTTTCTTCTGCAGACAGTTCTGTACCTTCTGCCAGATTGAGAGCGATGTCAACAGCAGCATCGTATTTCTCGTAAAGCTGGGCGGATTCTTCTTCCTCTGCCTCTGTCATTTCATCTTTGTTATCTAATTCAATCATGCGACTGGATTCTTCAGCTGTCAATCCGAAGCCCGGGAAGCTATCGCCCTCAAACGCTGGCATAGCAGAACCGGCGAGTCCACCGATGAAGCGTTTGAAGATGTCTTCGGTGTCTGCACCGCCGCGGAAATTCCAACCCTGCGTCAGATTTGCGGGCCAGCTCTGGAATCCCCACTCGTCGGTCAGGTCCGGTGCCGAAGTGCCATCCCCTCTTCCGATGTTGCCGTGGCATTCAATACAACCGAGTTCGGTATAAAGGGCTTTTCCGGTTTCTACACTCTGTTCAGAGTCAGGGACTTTCCCGGACAGGTTAATCTGCTTTGGCGGTGCTTCAGCCTCCTTAAAGCCGTCGTAGAAGGTTTTGATGTATGCCACCAATTCCCAGCGGTCATTGGCACTTAAGGCAGTTTCCCACCCTGGCATAGACGAGCCGGGCATCCCTTCGGTGATGATGTCAAACAGATCTTGATCTGTTGGAAGTTCTCCAGTTTCTGTAGACCGGATTTTATACAAACCGCGTGTGAAATCCCTCGGTTTTGGGAGCAGATTCTCAGCTGCGGAGCCGTCGCCTCTGCCTTCGGTGCCGTGACAGTGTGCGCAGCTATTTTCATAAACCGCTTTTCCTTTTTCGGAAGCCTCCGGTGCATTTTGCGCGTATGTAAAACTAAACACAGCAAGCGTTCCAAACAGGATAAGTAGGAGAGCAACTGTTCTGATTCTCATTAGTGCGCCTCCCCAAAGGTTCGTGGTTGATAACCGGTGTAATCAGATAGAAACAGGATAACGTCCCAAATTTCGTCTTTTGTCAAGTGATCTTCCCAGATAGGCATCGCTGAATCCCACGGGGTGCCAGCTGCGGGTAATCCCGGTCCGCCCTTTGCTATTCGCCAAAAAAAGAAAGACTCTTGGAAGTTCGGAATAATTCCGGGGTCTTGGAAATTAGCGGGAAGCGGTTGGAGGTACGCTGCGAAATGTCCCTGCCCATCTAAGTGGTCTCCGTGGCAATAAAAGCAATTCTGATGATAGACGCGTCTACCGTTTTCAACATGTGCTTTGAACGCCTCCGGATCATCTTTTTCATAGTGCCGGAAGGGGTTAACGACATCTTGCATCGTGCCGATGACCTCATCTTTGTAGGTCAATTCAAGCGGCGGCGATGGATGTGCGTCGCGCGGGCTTCCCGGTGGATTCGCTCGTTGTGCGATAATCGAGTAGGTATAACCGAGCAGGAGGAGCGGGATCAATACCACAAGAACCCGGCGGTGGAGACGGCGTTTGTCATTCACCAGCGTTTCAAGGATAGGGCGGCGAAACTCGCGAAATAGCGAGTCCTCAACGGAGATATGTACCAAAATAGCGATGACTATCAGCCCCATATACATAGCGATCACGCTACCGGGTATAGGAACTGAGATAAGTCCGCCAACGACGAATTTCAGGAAGATCCAAGAACCAACCAGAATTATGAGACATATTGTGAAAAGGGAAGGTCTTTTCATTTTTCTAATTTTCCTTGCGGTTCGGTCAGGTAGATTCGGGGTTTGACATTCCCTGACATATATCTGAGAAAACCCCCAAGCAAAAACCCTTCCATTACATTACAGGCTAAGGTTTCTGTTTTTTTACTATTCTTTGTCTGTTATTCTGCGGGAGTATCTCCCGTCTCCTCTGGTGCTGCTTCCGCTGTTGCACCAGTAAGTGTGCTCAAGAAAGAGAGTAGATTGGTCAAATCTGCCACCGATAAGATGATTGGAAAGTTTTCAGGCATCGGTGATGTAACATGGAGTCTCTTGCCAGACGCACGGGTAAGGGTAGCTTCCTCAAGATCAAACGTATCAAATATCTCTTCACTCCCATCAACGATTAAGACGATCTCATCATCATCCATTGTTCCTGACACATATTCGCCAACAATTTCATCGCCATCAAAAGTGACAACGGTCATCAGGCTCTTCACATCTGTTTTAGAGAGCGTTCGCGCCTCGTCGCCAACCTTAAGTGTTACGACTTCATCAGTTTCCGAGACCAATTGCCCAGTTACGGGCGCATTCGCATCTGCAGGCGTTAGTGTTAATGTAAGATAACCTTTCGCTTCCAGATCTGTGAGTTCCTCAATCGGCTCGTCATCAAGTTCGCTTAATAAGATAGTGTGCTCTTCTTCCACGCCATCCGCTGTTTTGGTTCGGACGACAATTTTCTCTTCGTCTTGCGAGACGAGTGTTCCTTGGAAAGTTGTTCCTTTGGCACGCACAGTAACAGCCCCGTATCCACTCACAATTTGGGCACCGGGTACAAGGACTGACTCCTCAAGATACCGCATGTCATTAAAGGCTGCGATTTCAGAGAGATCTGGTGCAGTAACGACTTCAAAATCTTCATTGGTCTCGCCTGCTGCTGGACTCTCTATCCCTGTCACAGCATGGCATGAGATACACGCGGCATCCACAAAAACCTTTTTACCGAGTTCTGAGTCACCGGTAAGTAAAGGTGGGAGTGCTGCAGCGGCTGTCGCTACATCTGCCCTGTCTATCGGTTCATCAAACGGCGTTGGATCAATTTCGCCACCTTGACTCTGGAGGTAAGCGATAACCGCTTCAATCTCTAATTTGGAGAGTGCGATCGGTGCTTTCCATACCTCTGGCATAATTTTGCCGTAGCCAGGTACAAGGTAATTCGCAGGTTGATACATAGACTCAATCAAATACGCTTTGGCATCCATGCCGGGTACACGGGTTGCAGCGTTAACGCCAATGTCTGTCAAGTCGGGACACCTTCCTGGCGGTGCGGAGGTATCCACGGTATGGCATGCGCTACACTGTCCTTTTCCATTAAAGACCAAGGCACCTTGTTCAGCCACAGCCTCAGGGTCGCTCCAATCGAGTTCGGTTAAATTCACCGCAGTGGAACTTTCCGGTACCAAGCCCGCGACAAAGGCGTAAAACCATATCACAGCAAGCGAGAACGTCAATAATCTCATAACACTGGTCCACAAGACAATGTTTACAACTACCGCGATCAGAAACCAGACCGACCAAGGCAGCAGATTCTCGGAGGCAATTGGGAACGCAGATGCCCCAGCAATATAGGCGATGAAACTCACCACCATTAAGATTAAACTTGCGATTTTTATGAGCGTATTTCTTGACATTATTTTAATTTTCCTTGCGGTCAAATGACATGGGTTTAGACTTTAACGTGCCATTCTTAAATCCGCTCTCCATTCCATTACGAGCTACGCACTTTGTTCTACCGCTTCCTAATCTTAAATCCGCTCTCCATTTCATTGTGAGCGGGTTTTTGATGTAAGTACATCGGGGTTGAAGTGACACACCCCATATTTAACAATACCAAAAGGATAAAAGCGGTCCTGCCTTCATTCTTGCAAACTAATCATCGCTCTCCATAGCGACCTCCGCTTCTACAGGAGCGGCGGCTTGCTTTTTCTTTTCACCCCACAAACCGAGCCAGAAGATAAACCCGACAAGTGCAAAGAAGGCTACCATGATAATCGCTACCATGTTCACAGCCTCGCTGAGAAGCGGTGTAAATGCATCCGGAGATGTATCCTGCATGACCCCGAAGATATGCCATGCCTCCCTGAGCCCTGAACGCGCATAACCCATGAGTCCCATCAGGGACGTAAACGTAATAGCGATGAGGATTAAGACGTACTGTGATCGATCCGTCATTTCGCCCCAATTGATAGCACCGGATGTTGTGGCTTTGCGGTACATGAAGATATCAACAACAGTGACGACTGCCATGACAGCGAGCGCGACCAGTACTTGATACGGGGTTAGGACATTGACGCGTAAGTCCGTAGGAACGGTAAATCCGACGATGCCAATAACCACAATTGAGACAGTTGCGAGAAAGAAGATAGAGGAAATCGCTATGTTCCCCACCTTTCGCCAACTTGCGGTTGGTGTTTTCCCTGAACGCCGATAGAACAAAAAACTCAAAAAGGTGGCGAGGATAATGATGTTAACAGCCGTATTCTTGGCAGTCATCAAACCGAACAATCCGAGGTGCGGATGATTTGCCCCGCCCATTGCGCTCAATTCACTGGCGGTTGAGATTTTAGAGAGCGTTCGCGGTGTCATCCAGACTGCAACACAGATAACGATAATAGTAATCATGTATGGACGGTAACGTGCGTAGATCTCCGCCCCCTGAATGCGCCCCATGCCTGACCAGAGGTAGTAATTCGCGCCAATAAACAGTACACCGATCATCACTGCCTGAATGATAAACAACCAAGAGAAAAGACTACCCATCATGTTGATGCCCATCGTGTTATTGAACATGTAGATCTCTCTACCGAGCCAATAACCGAGGAATGGCAGTGGTATAAGTCCGCAGAGTGCGATGAAGTTTCCGGTATACCCCATCCAATCGTAGTGTGCTTTGTCCTCTTTCGTCTTCGCTACGAGGAATCGGAACGCCGCATAAGCCGCCACAATCGAGCCACCGAAGGCAATGTTCCCAACGAGTCGATGGAGATTAACTGGCATCCACGTAAAGTTGTTGACTGCATCCCAAATGGTTCCCATGAACTCGCCTGTTGTCTCGTTGTGGAGTGGCACCATTGTATGGCTTGTAACACCCTCCATAGCGGTTTCAGGTGTTAGAGCCGGGTCCGCAGCCAATCTTTCTTCAATCCAAGACTTCCGCCTTCCTTCAGATAGCACGCCGTATTGGGTTGCCGGACTCGTCTGGTAACTCAACCAAGAGTTAGAGACAAACATAATCGCCGTGCCCCACACATTTAATAAAACACCGAGGAAGAGATGCCACCCTTTATGTCGCCCCTGCATCTTGTCCCATCCGTAGGAATAGAGGTAGAGCGTAAAGGTCTCACCGAAGAACAGGACAACGTAAAAAATCATCGTCGGTCCGAATATCCCGCTGAGCTTGCTCATCACTTTCGGATAGCACCAGATAAGAATGAAGACGAGAACACCACCGAGTAAGGCTGTTGTCGAAAACGCCCCCATACAGAGTTTAATGAACTCCTGTGCCATCCGGTCATACCGCTCATCCTTGGTTTTCCAACCGATGAATTCGATGATAACGGCGAACATCGGGACACCGAGAATAAAGGATCCGAATAAGAGGTGAAGCTGCGCGGCGATCCATGCTGCGTTTCGGCTGCCAATCTTCGGGAAGGCGCGATACTCCGCCTCGGTCACGTCCTGTGCGAACGCCGGTGCGATAGCTAACACAGCATAAAAGACAAGCACACAGCCCAGTATAAGATAGAGCCTCTTCTTAGATATTTTCATGGCTTTCGGCTGTCAGCCATCGGCTGTCAGCGGGATCCCTTTCAGTTTTCTGAACCTATCAAACCAAACAGACTATTAGCCGTCGCCTTTCGGTTTCCGTCAGTAAAGCAGGTCTCTTGCTAATCACCGAAGGCTGGCTGCTGCCTGTTATTTTTTGGCTTTTTTCTTAAAATCAGCACTTGTGAAGTTTACGGCAATATCGCCACTTGCTGGCACTTCAATCGTTTTGTTTGCTGAGCCGAGTTCCTCATGCCATGCGACAACGCGTGCTCTACCGGCAGGAACATTTTCGAGCGTATACTTACCAGTGTCCGCCGATTTTTCAAAAGCATCTGAACTGATCATTTCGCCTTCAGCGTTTTTGGAACCGGTGACAGTATAAAAGTTACTGGGAACAGCAACGATGTAACCTGTCATCCACGCGTGGATATCACATGTGAACTTAATTTCTTCAGCCTTAGTGATTGTGTGTGGAACGACTACCCCGGGCTTCGGAATCAGCGTATTCACTGCTTCATTCTTCTGGGCATGTGAGTGGACGTTGTGCGCCACTGGGTCACTGGAAACAAGATCCACTGTAGCACCGACAGGAACAACAAGCACGTGCGGGTAGTAAGCACAATCGACTTGGTCCATTTTAGGGTTTTCTTTTGGCAAGGTTACTTTTGTTCTGGGGACACGGGCGTAAATAACAACGTTTTTGATGCCTTTGCCCTTTGAGACAACGAGTGCCTCTGACTTTGTGCCTTTTACAGTTTTAATGCAATGATCGTCTTTAGTAGCCGTTAGTTCTGGACGCGCCGGTGCGTCGCCATCATACATTACCGTGCCAGTGATATTGCCTGCCAATGCAACGCTTGCGAGCATTCCAAAGACAAGCAAGGCAATTAGGGTTTTCATGATTATTTCTCCTTCTTATAGTTTAAATTTGTTCTGTAATATATTAACATTACAGCAATTAAGAACGCAAATCAAACGAACCAATCGTAACAAATCAGTGCCATTTTGGTGTTAACACCTTAGTTTCCTCGTATGTGCCCTCAGTTTAATAATAGCTGTAACCCTGTTGTTGTAATACCAAAAGACACATGACGGAGATGGCGGTTCCTCCGACACACCCAGCCGTTGCTGCTTTAACCTGCGCGTCTTTTACGGCGGTTTGATAGGCATGGGTGTAAAAAGTAACATATTCAGGTGATTTTCCAATCAATGCCATGGGAGGTATTGTAGGTTTTATAATCATAGCGGCACCTATACCAAATATACCGCCGAAAACGCCAGCGGCTACCCAGATGTTATTATCCACCTGTAAGGCATCTCGTTGCGCATCCGCAACGGCTTTCGATTGGACAGAAACAATACCTGAAGGTTCTTTCTGTTCTACAATACCTGAAGGTTCTTTCTGTTCTATATGATAATGGTATTCGCCTGTTTTTTGATTATAATGTCCACCGTCTTCATCAACCTCACCCGGATCCGCGAAACCGTAGTTGTAAAAGGACATTAACAGCATACATAGAATAAAATGTCGCATTCATACCTCCACCTTGGACCGACTTCAAGTTAGGGACGAAATGTCTCCTTAATGTAGGCGAGAATCTCACGTTGCTCTTCATCGCTGAGATAGTAGTAGAACGCCGGCATGTCGTTCTTTCCGGTGTTAATGCTATCCAGCAATTGTTCATCGTCGTGCATTTCCCAGAGGCTGTTGTCGGTTAGGTCTGCCGGGTCCAGTTTCTTGAAACGACCGATGCGTCCGTTGCCTTCTCCATTGTTTCCGTGACATCCAGCGCAATATCGTGCGTACTTGTATTCTATCTCCGACTGATACTTCGTACTTGGATCGACCTGCTTACCCAACCAGATTAACCCGTTGAGCCATACAATAATCATGACGATGACGACGGCAAGGTGTCTCATAATGGCTACCAGTTTTAAGAGTTGTCAGTTGCCTGATAACTGATAACTCTTAACGCCCTAACGAGATCATATAATCTCGGACGAGTTGAATCTGTTTTTCAGCATCATTGCCAGCGTAACCATCAACTGCCATGTGTTGTCCACCGACGAGTGGCCAGGCTTGTGGCATCGCCGTTCCGGGTTGGAACGACTGTGGATCTTTCATCCAATCAATGAGCCAATCCGGTTTAAGACGTTCTTTTGCCAATGAAAGATCGGGCCGTCCGGCCTTGTCACTTCCTGCAGGAATCACTTCACCCTGCGAAGGATGACAAGAGATGCACTGAAGCTCGTCAAAAACCTGTTTACCGACCCGCAATTCAGCCCGTGTTGGGGTTGGCACCTCAAGCGTCTCATAAGGGAACGGTTCATCGTCAAGCGCAGAGAAGTATTCAACAAGCGTGGTCGCTTCATCATCAGATAGACCAAATGTCGGCATCCGGACTTTGAGTCCGTATCGGATATCAGAAGGCTCTTTGAGGAACTTAAACAACCAGTCTGGATAGACTCTCGCGCCTTCAGCCTTCAATGGTGGTGGTGCAAGCTGCGTGGCAATCATATCACTGAGTCCTTCATGTGCGATGATAACGTCGCGATAATCGCCACCTGCACCCTCAATCTCATGGCATCCGGTGCAGTTATATTTTTTAACCAATCGTCTGCCAGCATCAATACGATTCAACTTTTCGGATCGGTTATGGATATAGCTGAGCGGATATTTTTCGGGTTGGAAACTCTTCAAAAGCACAGCGAGTGCCCTTGCATTTTCTTCGTTGTCCTTAATTTGATGAAAGACAGGCATCCGCGAGGCAATCCGTCGGGTTTGATAACGTCGCGGGTCAGTAACTTTGCCGATCGTCCATCCGGTCCAACTATGTTCAATGCCTACTGTATCGCCAAAGTCAAGTTCATCAGCGAGTTTCGCGCCGAATTCGCCAAGGTCAGCACCGACCTTCGATTCATCTTCAAAACCAGGTATTTCGTGGCAACCGAAACATCCGTAAGTTCTGACGAGTGTTTCGCCCTCTGCTACGTCCACTTCACCGATGGATTCACCTGCTGCGTTGGGAGTTGCTTTCTGCAAACTCATCAAATAGGCGACAACGTTGTCAATTTCGCGGTTACTTAACCGCAAACTCGGCATACTGGTATCGGGATCATAAGCCTTCGGGTCGCTGATCCACTGACGGAGATAATTCGGTGTGACCTTCGCCCCGACACTATCAAGTGCTGGGCCGAAATCGCTCCCTAAACCGTCAACAGTATGGCATGTGAGGCAGCCGACGGTTTTAACAGTTTCCTCGCCTGCCTTAATAACGCTCTCAGATTGGGAATAGTTTACGGAGGATTCATCAAGATTTGCATCACTCATCGTTGCGAGATATGCTGCAATAGACTTCACTTCATCAACGATACGGAGGACATAATCGTCGGGATAGGGATATACAGTGCCATCATCTGTTTTAATCTCAATACCGTTGGTTGTTTTTGTGACAACGCCGGTGCGCGTTCCGCCGTTCTTGAGATAGACGACTTGACTCATACCCTCGGCGGGGAAGAAGTTCGGCATCGTCGCATTTGGTAGATAGGCTTCGGGTTTCTTAATCCAACTTTCGAGCCAAGCCGTGTCTTTCACCTTACTGCCGACTTTGGCAAGCGATGGACCGACTTTGGCAATGTTTTCGATTGCACTATACCCCTCCACAGCGTGGCAACCGTGGCAACCGAGGTCTTCAAAGAGAGCCAACCCTTTTGTGAGATTCGGCGCATAGTCAACAGGTTCATCTGTTTCAGGATCTACGCCGTAATCTAATTTCATGACCCCATCATGGCACCGGCGACAGTTAGATTCCATATACCCTTTCGTCTCTTCGGACGTTCCACCGGTATGTTCATCTAACCCGAGTACAGGACTGAGCCAATATTCAGCATGTGTTAGCGCGTGCGCGGCTTTCGCTGTCAGTGCTTGCCCCTGTCCACCGTGACATGGTGTACACCCAAATCTATCAATCGGGTGCATCGCGAGGAGGACATCGCGGTGCGGATGCGTTTGAAGGACGGACCGGTAGCCGGTCTCATAAGAAATCTCAACTTCACCGAAGACATCCACATCACTAAACGTAAGCGTCCCGTCTGCTTCCAGTGTATATTCATCGGCTTCCGCATCAAACCCATCAATTATGATGCTTTCACTACCGACCTTGACGCTTGCGTGCTTGAGGCGATGTACGACGGGATTTTCGCCATCACCTTCGACCTCAAACGTCTCTTGTGCGGATTGTTCGTAGCCGCTCCTATCAGCAGAAAAATGGCACGTCGCACACCTATCTGCGGTGTAACCGAAATCTTCAAGATAGTATTGCGTAATGGTTCGTGTCTCACGGAACGGATTTTCTAATAGGCTACCGAGGAAAGTTCGTTTGATACCGCCAACCGAACCTAATTTTTCCTGCAGACGTGAGACTTCATCATACTTGGCTTTGTCGGCTTGTAGTGATTGTAGGGATGCTTGCGCAGCGGCGATACCATCAACGATTTCTGCGTCTGTGGCATTATATTTTTGGGCAATGAGGTAGGTGCTGAGTGCGCGCTGCGGGTCATTACTGGTTTGATAGAACTGCGCCAATGCTTTGTTGGCACTCGCGAAAGTCGCCTCTGCTGCTAAGACGGCTTCGGTGAGTTCACCTTCAATCTGAGATTCAAGTCCAGCTAATTTCTCTTGCCATTTGTCAACAGTCGCGTTGCGTTTACCTTTTGCTACGTGGAGGCTATGTTGATATTTATAGTTAATCGCATCCGATTCGCTCTGCCGGAACTTTCGTTCCTGCAATGCTTCGTCGAGTGAAACTTGAGCAGTCTCAACCGTTTTTGTTAACCTACCTAACTCTTTCGCGTCAGGTTCTTGAGGTGTGGAAAGTTCAGGCAAATCTAACTTTGCGTTTGCCAATTCTGCATCTGTCTTCTCATACTCATACTGATAAAATTGCTGCTGGATCTGCTTCCACGGGCGACGAGTGATCATCTCACTCCAGAACCCCCATAAGGTTACAAGCCCTAACAGACCGGACAGAATAAAGAACAAAGCAGAATACGATTTATTTTCAGCAGGAATTTCTTTTTTGTTCCTCACGAACTTTACTACCTCCATGTCGATTGATACGATACGATGTCATTGCCTACAAAATGCCCACGGGCGCGCCATTTTTGCTAAATGTTGAACCACGGGGAGACCCAGATATATTTCACATTGAAGAATATTCGCAAAATCATTTTTATTGGCAGTGCGAGCATAGTTAAAAACAGAAACGAGACAATAATATATCGAACGAGACCGAGTTCCTGTAAGAAACGGTTACTATTTCGCTTCCATAAATAGACAATCGGCCCGAGCGAGAAATAACCTGCGACGACGGCGAAGCCGAAAAAGTTTGCTGTAACCTCACTCCGAATACCGAAAAGATACGATAAATTGACGTTCGTCAGTGGCACAACAAGGTGTGGGTCCCAATAATCCCATGGCGCGAAGAAATTCCATCCGGGTCCTCTGAGAAATGTCCCAACGACCATCAAGACGATCCACAAAATGATAAATCCGAAAGAGAATACGGCGAGAGCGAACGGACGTTCTTTGATGGTATAATAGCCTTTACCTTTTGGATTGGTGTCAATGTAGGGAATAGCAATCAAGCCTGCGATAATTAGCCCCGGCAGTACGACACCGGCAATCCACGGATCGAAGTAAACCAACATCTCCTGGAGTGCGAGGAAATACCACGGTGCTTTAGATGGATTGGGGGTTTTCGTCGGATCACTCGGCTCTTCAAGTGGGGCATCAATCATAATAGACCAGACCCCAAGCACCAGCATCACAATAATTGCGCAGATAAATTCGTTTCGGCAGAGGTAGGGCCACACATAGACTTTATCGTTGAGTGCAGCATCCGAAGGTACACCTGCTTTGTCAGTCAGGCGTGCCTGCCGATAAGAGAGCCAGATGAAATAGGGTATCAAAAAGAGAATAGCAACAATAGGGACATTATCCGGCTTCGTCACCAGTGCTATAAAATGCTCCATACGATTTTCTGCTCCTTTGAAGGTAGGATTGCTTGCCCATGCTAAGAGAAACTGTGTTCCGCTGCCACCAAAGATTTGTTCCAGCCATGCCGTCTATAGCGGTCCAGAGATGCCTCCATCTTTACGGACACGCCAGAAATGCAACGCCATCAAAACGCTTGCCAAAAGCGGCACAGCGACACAATGTAGAATATAGAACCTCAAGAGCGTTGAGGGTCCTACAATCGTACCTGCGAGTAAGGCAAATCGGACATCGTTGGATTGTGTGATGTCTTGCGGTGCGAATGGACCTTCGTGTCCCAACACGGGTGTTGCGCGTGCCATGTTCGTTCCGACAGTCACAGCCCAAAAAGCCAATTGATCCCAGGGCAACAGGTAGC
The DNA here is from genome assembly GCA_026706025.1 of Candidatus Poribacteria bacterium. Classification (NCBI taxonomy): domain Bacteria; phylum Candidatus Poribacteria; species Candidatus Poribacteria bacterium. The sequence goes on along the minus strand of JAPOZO010000063.1, from coordinate 319,856 downwards.
CAGTAAAACTCAGGAAAAATGTCACAAGCAGTAAGATGACACCCACTGCCCAGTTGAATTCGCGTGGCTTCTTATAGGAACCGGTCAAAAAGACTCTGAACATGTGCAACATCACCGAAATAACCATCCCGTGCGCTGCCCAGCGGTGCATGTTCCGTAGGAGCATCCCGAACGGAATATCAAATTCGAGGTATTGTACATCGTGGAAGGCGTATTCGGCAGTCGGTCGATAATAGAACATCAGGAGCACGCCCGTGACAGCTGTCACGAGGAACATTAGGAAGGTAATACCGCCCATGCACCATGTAAAACGGAAGTTGAGTGCATGGCGAGAAACCCGAGGAGGATGGAGATGCAACCAGACGTTTTGGAGAATTTGTAAGGTGTACCTGCGCCCTGTATCTTCATATCCGTGGCGGAATATAGAGCGCCAAATGTCGGAATTCGTAATCTTTTCTTTGAGCCCTTTACGTTCTTCGTTCATACTTTTTATAGCAAGTTTCGACGCGTACGTTGCGACAAGGAATATTCAAGATACGCCCTATAACGCCGAAACGCCTTTTCTACCTGACCGAAGTCAGGCACAAATGCTCTCCTTTCTTCAGACCTTCAAAAAGGAGCTTGGGTCGGTCCACTGCCCCTTCTCACCTAAAAACTTCACAGACTTATCAATTTCGATCTGACCATCTTCTGCTAATGTAATTTTAACGCGTTCAAGCGGTCGTGGTGCGGGCCCCTCGTAGTTGACACCCTCACGGTCAAAACCGCTACCGTGGCAGGGGCACTTGAATTTATTTTCAGAACCGAGCCAGCGCGGCGTGCATCCAAGATGTGTGCACATAGTTAAGAGTGCGTAGAATTCGCCATCCTGTTTCCGGACAATCCAAACACCATAAGGTTCCTTTTTGAACTTTTCGCTAACACTGCCCGGCGGATACTCTGCTGGAAATCCTGCTTTAAAAATGGAGGACGGTTCAAACAGGACACGCGGATAAAGATACCGAACGAGCCCTGGTCCCAAGGTTAGCCCCAGTGCTGCAGTGAAATTTCCCCAACCAAGGAATTTGAAAAATTTACGTCGAGATACCACTTCCACCCCCGATTTAGTAGATAGACGCTCAGGCGTCGGTTCTACGAAACTAAAGGCAAACTGCCTACATTATAGCCCGATTTTAAACAAACTATCACCAAAATTTTTGATTTGAAAGTCATTCCTGCGCGGGTAAAACAGACTTGCCAATACCAGATTGGCTCGATTATCCAAGACACAAAATTCACCCAACGCCATTTTGCATCGTGAGCGTTAAATATTATAACATGTTCTCAGAGATTTGTCAACCATTTTTTTCGATTTTCTCACAGAATTTGGAAAAATTTCAGGGAACTGCTTCGTATTTTTTTTATTACCGTCTCAAAGCAATTATATTGCCCAATAAACACAATAAATTGGATGAAATCAGCAAAATTTTGCGCAGTTTTTCGATAATTTGTGATATAATCGCCCTTAGAGATTTTCTTAGTTTTCAGAAATAGACAACCGATAAACAGAGGAGAACCAAGATGATACGTTTTAGCATCAGTTTAATCATCGTAGTTTGCATGTTTGTGCAACTCAGTAACGCTGAAATCGACCCAGAATCTATTGTCGGTGCATGGTTGTTTGACGAAACAAATGGAAAAGTGGCTGAAGATTCATCTGACAATGGTAATGATGGAGACCTTGTCGGCGGTGCCAAATGGGTGAAAGGCAAATTCGGTAACGCCATTGAACTCAATGGAAAAGACGCTTGGGTCACCGTTCCAGAGATTGGACCGCTCGAAGACTTTACGCTCATGAAATGGTTCAATTCAACAGGGAGAGTTGGCGCGTGGAGATGTTTCTTTAACCGTGACGGTTGGGCAGCGGGGTATGTCCATTATCAATTTCGACCGGATAATAAGATGGAGATGGCTATTCATTCCAACAACCCGGTTCGGCACCCGGGTTGGCCCGATTCGGATTTCACAGCGGATAAGAGCATCTTGAATAAATGGTTCCATCTTGCAGTCGCCTACAGTAGCAACGAAGAATCGGTTCGCGTCTACTTCGACGGCGAACTTGACGCTGAGGGGAAATGGGGTCCCTTGGCGGGGGAATTTGGACCTGGACGCATCGGTTCATGGAGTGGCGGCGGCAGAGAGTGGGAGGGTATGTTCGATGAAATGATCCTCTTTGATGTCGCACTTGAGGAAGACGACATCCAATCGCTCATGGATAACGGTTTAGACGCGACACTGGCGGTTGAACCTGCGGATAAAGCCGCGACGCTTTGGGGTAAAATCAAGCAGAGCCGATAGGTACAAATGGCAAACGGTAAATCTTAGCTAAAAAAGGGTAAGTCTGGGAACTTCGGGTGCCTCCTGTAACTTCCGGACCGCATCAGCAATGTCATTAACGAGGACTTGTCGCATTGCCGTGAAATCTTCACCCTCTTGTCGTAGGATGTAAGCAGGATTAAACGTTGCCATCACAAAGGGTGCGTACTGCGTATCTGTAAACCAGACGCCGCGTTCTTCGGTAATGCGGAAACTTCGGTGAATCAGTGCCTTCGCTGCAGGTGCCCCCATGCAGAGAATCACGGAAGGTTGTATGAGGGTGAGTTCGCCATCAAGCCATTTGGAGCAGGCTTTAATCTCTGATACTTTCGGCGGGCGGTTTTTCAACACACCCCCTTTGAGACCTGCTGCTCGGCACTTAATGATATTGGTGAGCCAGATGTCACTGCGCGTCAAGTCATTTATTGTCAATACTTCATCAAGCAAATTCCCAGTAGGCCCTGAAAATGGCAGCGTTGTGTGATTATCTGCAGCGGAGGGTCCCTCTGCGACAAGTACTAATTTCGCGGTGGCATCCCCACTACCGAAAACGACGTTTGTGCGGGTTTCCGCTAAGTCACAAGCCGTGCAAACACTTGCCCGCGTTTTAAGGGCTTGTATCTGTGTATGAACAGTGCTCATGTTCTGACACCAACTTTCCTATGAAAATTAAAAAGTTAATTCGGTAATTTCTTGGGGCAGTCCGGTGCGGTTAGGAAACCGCACCTACGGGGCCTGGGGCGTACTGAAGTTACACGGTGCCTCCCGAAGTTTTTGCGAAGTGAATACTGGCGTGTACTAACTGATCCGGTTGCGTCTCGGTAAATTTTAATTCATAAATCGGTTTGTCCCAACTATATTCGTAGTTGCTGCCGTAAGTCGCCACACTTATGGGCAGATAATCCTCTGGAACATGGATAAAGCAGGTGCCCTCTGTCTGTCTAAGCGGCTTGCAAACGAGTAGATAGGTTTGGCTGTGACTGTCCCAACCGGCAGATAATATCTCGGTACCGCCCTGTGTATAGTGGATATCGGTTGCGAGCAATTGGGGCACGTCCTGCTCCTCACGGAAACAGAGCAATTTAGCCGAACGGGGTGGAATATTCAATAAGTTTACGCCTTGTGAAACCCTACCGAGGTATTGACGCATCCAGAAATCATGGACAAGAAACCCGTTAGAAGATTCAGGTACACCAAGCGCATTGAGTTCAAAATAAACGTCATCTTCGCGATCATTCCAATTGAAGATTGCGGCGAGATGCCATGTTTCGCGAGGTGTTGAAATAGGCAGGCTCCAAACTTTCGGGAAAGGGTCGTCGTAAATATCTACAGGCATAGCGGCTTCATTGATCAGCGGAAAGATTTTTGCCAAGTACGCTGCCCGCAATGGCGCAAGCGTTGTAATCGAGTCAGTGCAGAGAACAGCCCCACCACTGAGTGCGGCGGCTGTCATCTCCGCTATTGCCTCGTTGATAGGTCGTGGTTCATCAACAGCAAGTTCGCCAAAAAGATGGTTCCAGAGGACCTTATGCTCTCGTAGATACGCCGCATATCTACTCAAACGATGCTTCGTGCCCCGTTGGTGATGCCACTGATCGCTTGCCCGGTTCTGAGCTCCACCAGCGAAGGGTGGATTGAGGAGTGGCGTGTTGAGCGCAATACTACCGATACACAAGTCCGAAACAGCATTGTATCCTACCAGCACAACGTTCTCTTTTGTTGGCACGTTCTCCAAGCGGGCCTCATTAATTGTATCTCTTAGGAATTCCGCGGCAAGACGGTAGAGTTGCACTGCTGTTAGACTGTCATCATGCCATTTCAAGTTGTGTGAGGCGTTGGTAAGTCCTGTTGTATACGCCGTGAAGTCTACATTAATGAGTGAGTACCTACAATCGCTCACCATGTGTTTAATCTGTTCACGAATACGTGACTGTATTTCTGGATGGGAAACATCCAAGAGTGCGACTTCTTTGCCAGTGTCCGGCAGATGGATTGTTGCGGGTTTGGACCTGTTATGCGCAGTGCGTCTACGTGGATGTCTCTTTCCGCCGCGAGTTTCAATTCGTTCCTGTATGCAATAGTCTGGATGGTTCTGTACAAGTTCTGAATCAAGTGTCAGCGCGAACGGATTAATCCGTACCCCTGTTTTAAAACCTTTTGCTTGAATCTGATTGACAGTCTCCGGGTTTTGCGATCCTGACGCTGTGTCAAGTTGAATATAACCGATACCTCCCGGGGAGTTGGGTTGAAACAGGGGGTGCGCAACGAGTGCATCTGCTTGGGTTAATAGAGCATCGGGATCAAGTGGTTCTGATGCGTCGGAAAAGGACCACGCAGCAAATGAATCATCGCGAGGCATTGTAGATTGAACATCCGTGAGTCCACTTTTTTCTCCCCTGAGAGCGGTATAGTGCTCATAGGCAGCCTTAGCCCCACCTGTAAAGTTGATATAGACGGTTTCGGAGAAGAATTCCTCACCAGCATCGCAGCGCTGCCCACACTGATGATAGAGTGCCCACGGGTTAACACCTGACACCGATGCCTTTTTAGCATTGGATTTTGAACGTTGCCCACCACTCCCTTGACAACCGACCTGAATTCGGGGCCACCATTTCTCAGTCGTTAGGAAACCGAAAACGAGTGCTTTGCCACTCTGTGTATCGTGAAGCACACCATCATGGCTGGGATGCATAGCATCGGTCTCACTGAGAAGAAACCCGTCATAGAGTCTTTTACTAATACCAGGAGAGATGGGAGGCATATTGATAAAGAGATGGCAGTCCGACGGTGCTGCTCCAGACAAGACGGCACCTCGGTTTGTTGAAACACCGAGCACTGTTACACTATCAAGTTGCAACGGTTCAGGTGTTAGGTTTTCAACACCAACTTTGAGGTGTATGGCGGGATGCGCCCTATAACAATTGAGGTAGGTATTTATCCGAACGCCCTTACCGGTTGCCTCATGCGAGAAACGGAGCTGATGATAATCACCGAACACATCGGTCTCGGGAAGTTTGGTAATAAATTCACGGGTGCCAGCGTCTTCGGTTTTGATGACAGTTCCGTCATCAAAGGTTATCTGTGTACATCCGTTTCGGATAATTGTGTCACCGCTCTCATCAATGTAATCCCAAGTTCCTTTTGAAAGGTTGAATTTAATCTGAAATTTATTGTGATTTATCACGGTGAGGTTCCCCTGCCGTGAGACTGCTACATCATCTGGTCTCATCCATTAATTTCCTTTTCATCTTGGCATAAGTGTATAGACTGAACTTGGACAATTTTGCGGGAAACCCTTAACATCTGGCATACACCATGATTTACATGGCAGCGGCAACCGCCCGACAAGATATAACGGTTGTCTGTTCATTTCCAGCATGTGAAAGGGAAAAAGAATCTCCAGGGGAGAGGAACAGAACATCATGTCGTTCGAGTGTATGTGTCTTTCCAGTGTCATCCGTCACTTCAGCACACCCATCCTTTAGCACATAAATTGATTCGCTGTGTATCGGTTCGTGCGTAAAGTGTTGTCCGTTGTCAAGACAGATGTAATCTAAGGAGAGATGTACAGACCCTTTCTGCGGTGAGACGACGCTTCGCCAATCGGCAGCTTTTCCGAACACAGGTCCACACCGTGCCATATTGAGTACCTGAACGTTGCTCCGATGCCCATTTTGCGGTGTTGGGACTTCATCTGGTGTATCCCGTTCACCCCGATAGAGTGCCATATCTGGCGGTGCTTGGAAACTAATCAAGCGTGCCTTGTTCGGCGTCGTATTGACTGTTCCGTGGACTTCGCCTGCCGGTACAAAAATAACATCGCCTGCGGCAATCGGTGTATAGACACTCCCTTGTCGGATAGCACCACCACCTTCCAAGACGACAATAGCGTCTTCCGATGCATCATGATAGTGCTGTGTAAATTCTTGACCGGGAGCGTGGAGTCCGTGGTTTAGCGTCAACTGTGTCGATCCCATATCTGGGTGTACGACACGCCAATTTTTGCCTTTACCCATCTGAAAGGGTGTTCCGGATTGAAGGTTCAAAATTTCCATTTTTTCTGTCTATACCCAGCGCGTAAAGGGTAGATTACCCTATAATAAATAACACACGGCTTAAAGATCTACGGCTTCTTTTTCATAAAATGATACGACTGTATCCCCATAATTTGCCTGCCGACTCCGGGTCAAACTTCCGACTGTGTCAGGTCCAACAAACTGCTTTGCATGTTCAACAAGCAGTGTGCCATTAGTGCGGAGCAGTGAATTCTCAGCCAGCAATGCTAAACAGGCGGCGTATAATTCTGAGCTGCCCTCTAAACCCGTACCGTAGGGCGGATCGAAATAGATAATTTCAAACACAGCAGCCTGTTTCTGGAGATATGTAATTCCTTTCACAGCATCGCGACGGAGCAGAGATATCGCATCAGTCGGTTTGCGGGCTGCGCGAGGTTCAGTAGTAAGTCCACATGTCCGAAGGTTTTGTTCTATAATCTGGATGCACCGCGAATCACGCTCCAAAAAGGTGACATGCTTTGCACCACGACTCAACGCTTCGATTCCCATATTCCCTGTACCAGCACAAAGGTCGAGAAAATTCGCATCAATAATCTGTTCACGCAGAATACTGAAGACAGATTCTTTAACGCGATCAGCAGTAGGGCGGACGACACGATTTCCCTTGGGTGCAACCAAGCGTCTGCCTCTGAATGTGCCAGCGATAACTCTCATTTTTAGTGGTTATCAGTTGTCAGTTGTCGGTTAAGAGGGTTCTTGTGGCAGTTGAGTTTACTGTGCAAGTAACAGCAAACCTCTTTAACTGAAAACTGAGTACTGACAACTGATACCTATTAAGCCTTGAACAACTCCTCTATCACCGATCCATCGTTGACGACTCGAATCGGTCGTCCGGAGCGAGAATAGTTCTCTTCATTACCATCAATTCCGAGTGCGAAGCAGAGGGATGCGAAAAGGTCTGGTACGCCGACGGCACCATTGACAACTTCGCTACCATCTTCATTGGTACCACCGACTATTTGCCCACCACGGGTTCCACCGCCTGCGACAACAGCCGACCAACCGTTGGTATGATGATCACGTCCATCGTTTTCGTTGATTCTCGGCGTACGTCCGAATTCACCAAGCCAGAGCACGATCGTCTCTTCGAGGAGATCCCGCTCGGACAAGTCTTTCAGGAGCATTGCGAACGCTGGATCCACCATATCAAGAAGTTCTTTTGTCCGATCAAAGTTGTTTTGATGTGTATCCCACCCATCAAGTGAGACTTCTACAAATTTGACACCAGCTTCTACGAGTCGCCGTGCCATGAGACATCCTTGTCCGAATCTATTCATACCATACGCTTCGCGGATGGCGATTGGCTCTTCGTCAAGCCGAAAAGCATCTATTTTAGGGGAATTGATGAGTTCGTCCGCTTTCTTGTAAATTGCTTCGTGTGCTTCCGTGCTGCGTCCCGTCCGTTTTGCGATAAAATCCTTCTCAATCGTTCTCAGCATCTTGAGCCGTTCACGAAAACGGTGCGTGTCCATCTGTGCCGGATAAGAGATGTCTTCCACAGGCTTCATCGGATCTTTGACGACAAATGGGTCGTGCGTCGCACCGAGAAAGCCGCCGGAGTACATCGGCGAATTGATGTTAACGCAACTCGGCAGGTCCAAAAGTGCGTCTTCAAGATAATAAGATGTGATTGAACCGAGCGTCGGATGTCTGACGGCTCCACCAGGCGCATACCCAGTATGTAGTAAGTAGCGAGCGCGTTCATGATTTCCTTCACGCGAAACCATAGAACGGATAATAGAGAGATGGTGTGCCTGTTCGGCAACATTCGGTAGATGCTCGGAAACCTGTATACCGTTAGCACTTGTCGGAATCGCTGCAAAGGGACCGCCGTTTTTGGTGCCGGGTTTGGGATCAAATGTATCTAACTGGCTGGCACCGCCACTCATAAAAAGAACGATACAATGCTTCGCACGTGGTATTACATCTTCAAGCTGCGCGAAACTACTGGACCCGAAGTGCTGCATCGCAATCAGTCCGAGAAAACTACTGATACCGCTCTTGAAAAAACCACGCCGTGAGATTTCTTTGTGCCATAATTCGGGTGTGTCGTATTCCGGAACCCACAATTTTGTGTCCATGTCCACCCTCCTCAATTATTTTATCTATACCATTCTACCATGTTTGTGTCTTTATAAACAAGGGAAAAATTTCCGTCCAGCGAAATCCGAATAACAGAAAGATACTCTACACATCCACTACAAACATGTATTAGTCAACTCTTCGGATTGAACGATTTCGCACCTACAATACAGTCAACGCGTCAAATATTTGAATGGGTCTGGCATCCATCAACGTTCACACAAGCACCCGTTACAAGGCTTGCGCGTTCGGATGCGAGAAAAACGACAACGTTCGCGATTTCCTCCGGTTTCCCGAATCTGCCGAGGGGCATATCGCTTTTCACAAAGGCTTCCATCGCCTCTGGATCTGCTGCTATCCGACGCGCCCAACCGCCACCGGGGAACAGGATTGAACCGGGAGCGACGCTATTTACGCGGATACTGTCCGGCGCGAGTTCCTTCGCTAAAGATTTTGTCATACTGATTTCGGCGGCTTTCGCGGCGTTATATGTAATGTGTCCACCGCCTTCCCTGCCGTAGATAGACGTTATCATCAGAATCACACCGCCACCCTGTTTTTTCATTTCAGGGATCGCGAGCCGGTTAACGCGCGCCGCAGAAACTAAATTCAGATCAAGGATTTCGTGCCACTCGGTATCCGAAATCTCTTCGAGAGGGGTCCATCGGCTGCCCCCGACATTGTTTACAACAACATCAATTCTGCCGTAGGTTTCGACTGTTTCCGCTATAAATGCTTCAACTTGTTCGGTGTCCGTAACATCTGCGAGCTTGGCGAAAACCGCCGCGCCTTTTGTCGTGAGTTCGTCTGTTACGCCTTGGAGTGTATCTTCGGTTCTGCCGCAGATGCTAAGTCGCGCGCCTTCTTCAGCGAATCCGTGTGCGATGGCGCGTCCGATACCGCGGCTCGCGCCTGTCACAACGACTATTTTATCCTTTAGTCCTAAATCCATTAGAATTCTACGTCCTTTTATTTTTTTAATATGGGTTTGAAAGCAACACCCTAATATTTCTATGTTGCTATTATAGCCGACAACCTCCGAAAATGTCAACGGGATAGTTTTTCATTGGCTATCAGCCGTCAGCAATCGACTGTCAGCACTCAAAGGATTCCGAGTATTAAGCTCGTAGCCCCTATAATCCTGTTCATACGCTAATTTTGCAAATCCTGAATAGTTCTGGCTTGAAATAAAATTGATTTGACAATATATTATGACTGTGGTAAAATATATGTGTTAAGGAAATAGACAAGTTCTATCGGACTGAAAAAACAGGAAAAGGACCTATGGCATACTATATCACCGACGAATGTATTGGGTGTATGGCGTGTTTGACGAATTGTCCCGTTGATGCGATTACAGGGGACAGGAACATGCTGCACATCATCGCCCCAGACGTATGCATCGATTGCACTGCATGCGGGATGGTCTGTCCCGTCGAAGCAATTCGCGATCAGTTTGGCGAGGTGTGTAAATTCATCCGCCGCCCGACACACCGTCCTATTGCCGTTATCTACGAAGAACTCTGCTCTGGATGCGATTTCTGCGTCCATATCTGCCCTTGGGAGTGTCTCGAACTTAAGGATCCGGACACCGGCGAACACGCCGAAAGTTTCTTCGGTATCTGCGAACTTGTTAAACCGAAAGAATGTGTCGGTTGCAAGTTATGCGAAGAAGTCTGCATCAAGGATGCCATCCGCATTGAATCCCCTGTTCTTGTAGAACTCGCTGAAGCAGCCGAAGCAGCGGATTAACGTTGTGGGTGCGATGTTCCAATGGCGAATACACCTCTTTATAAACCGAATCTTGTCATCGTCATTTCTGGGCCATCCGGCTCAGGGAAAAGCACCGTCATTGATGCCCTTTGCAAATCGGATGAAACTTTGCGGTTCTCTATCTCTGCAACGACGCGTAAACCGCGTCGGAGCGAAGTAGATGGGGTTGATTACCACTTTCTGTCAAAAGCAGAATTTGAAAACCATATTCAGCAAGGAAGTTTCTTAGAATGGGCGGAATATGGTGGTAACTTCTACGGTACGCTCAAATCTGAAATAGTCGCTGCCCGCGAAGGAGAAAAAGACGCTATTTTAGAAATCGAAGTAAAGGGTGCCTTGCAGATCCAATCGCAAGACCTGTCCCCAGCGCGTAGTCTGTTTATCTTCATCATACCCCCATCCTTCGCTATCTTGGAGGAACGGCTCCATCGCAGAAAAACAGAATCGGAAACGGAACTCACCAAACGCCTTGCTATCGCGAAATCTGAAATTCTTGAGATTGAACACTTTGATTACTGGGTCAGCAACCCAGAAAACGCGCTACAACACGCAGTTCAGCAGATTCAGGCTATTATCGCCGCAGAGCGTTCCCGCATAGATACACAATTGATAGAGACAATTAACCCGTTGCTCGGTGTTGATAAATCAGATTAAATTGCAGAAGAAGAAGCACTACGCAGAAAACAGGCTGAAGCAGAATTGGAAAAACTACGCGCACAAATGGCTAAATCTTAACGCTCATAAAAAATATGGAATTCAGAAATCGAACTATTATCTTAGGTGTTACAGGCGGGATAGCCATCCACAAATCCCTTGACTTGACGAGTCAACTTGTCAAAATCGGTGCCGCTGTTCACGTCGTGATGACAGAAAACGCCACTCGCCTTGTCCAACCTTTGCAATTCCAAGTTATCTCACGGAACCCTGTCCTACTGAATCTATTCGATGCAGGCACAGATTGGAAACCGCCGCACATCGATCTCGCTGACCGTGCCGATCTGCTCGCAATTGTCCCCGCGACGGCGAACATCATCGGTAAGCTCGCAAACGGTATCGCTGACGATGCGCTCTCCACCGTTGCTGTCTCCGTCCACTGCCCGATACTCCTCGCCCCCGCGATGAACGGTCACATGTATCAAAACCCTTTCGTTCAACGGAACATTGACCTCCTAAAAACGAACGGTGTTCATTTCATTGAACCCGACAGCGGTGATCTCGCATGCGGCTATGAAGGTGTAGGACGTTTAAATACAGTGGAGATGATCCTCGAAGGTGCAAGTGATATCCTCTCATCTATAGCGTCAATACAAAAAATACACGACTTGAAAGGGACACGTATCCTTGTCACAGCAGGGGCAACACGCGAATATATTGATCCAGTCAGGTTTATTACAAACCGTTCCAGCGGTAAGATGGGATACGCCATCGCCGAAGCAGCGGCACAACGTGGCGCAGAAGTACACTTGATTAGCGGTACCGCTACTGTTTCTCCGCCCGTTGGCATCAAGACGCAGCACGTCGAAACAACCCTTGATATGTATGATGCACTTCTGGAGGTATTCAATGAAACAGATATCGTCATTATGGCAGGCGCGCCCGCTGATTATCGTCCAAGCGAATATACACCCCATAAAATCAAAAAGAGTGCCGATACATTAACACTCCCGCTTGAAAGAAACCCAGACATCGCACAGACGCTCGGCGAACAGAAAACGCATCAAACGCTTGTCTGTTTTGCCGCCGAGACGAACGATCTTCTTGAGAACGCCCGAAAGAAACTGGTACGCAAGAATTGCGATTTAATTGTAGCAAACGACATTCTTGAAGAAGGCGCGGGCTTCCAATCCGACACGAATATCGTCACGCTGCTGGACCGGGATGGCACTTGCGAACAACTACCCCGTTCCTCAAAACGGGACGTGGCGGATGCTATTCTAACAAAAATTATTTCCCTCAGGTCATAGTTATCAGTTATAAGAGGGTTTTGTTAGACGCGGGAAAACGCCCAAGCAAAAACACCTCTTAACTGAAAACTGACTGCTGAAAGGTTTTTTCGTAGAAAAAACCGAACCGACAACCCTTAAAAAATGAACCACCAACAAATCCGTGCTTTTTTCGCGCTAAACCATACCCGCCCTAAAAAGAAATTAGGTCAAAATTTCCTCGTTAATCCAGAAGCCCTGAAAATAATCCTTGAAGCTGGAGCAGTTACAGCGCACGACACGGTCATAGAAATTGGTGCTGGGTTAGGATGTCTCACAGAGGTACTGGCGCGGCATGCCGAACGCGTCATTGCTATCGAAGTGGACGAACTATTATACAACGCCTTAGCATCTCATTTTGGCGCAACTTGTAGTAGGGGCGAGGTAACCTCGCCCCTACTACTACAAAAGTCAACAAATCCGCGTGTCCAACTGCTCAACGCCGATATTCTCAAATTGGAACTCAATTCACTGTTGGTTGACGGCACAGGGACTGTGCCTACTACTTTTAAAGTTATAGCGAACCTACCTTATAATATTACAACGCCCATCCTGTGGAAACTCCTCGCGCATCACAAACAAATTCATAGTTGTGTGTTAATGATGCAGAAAGAGGTAGCGGAACGAATAGTTGCAGGTCCCGGGGGAAAGGACTACGGTGCGTTGACAATCGGTGTCGCCTATCGCGCCGAGGCAACACTCATTGCTACGCTGTCGCCAGAAAATTTCTATCCTGCCCCGAAGGTAGATTCCGCGCTTCTAAAACTGGAAATGCGCGAAACACCAAAGGTTGCGGTAGAAAGTGAGGAACTCTTTTTTCAAGTAGTGCGTACTGCATTTCGGACGCGACGGAAGATGCTAAAAAATGCTTTAGTCAGAGGCAAGTTTGCTTCAGGTGAAGTATTGGCAGCTGCATTTAAGGAACTTGGTATAGCACCACAACGGCGCGCTGAAACATTGGACATCACCGAATTTGCAGCACTTGCGAATTGCTTGTCTCAATCCGTATCAGCGAAGACCGGTGTTTGAGACACATAATCTTGAAATCACATTACGGGTCGCGAGCGACAAGAAATACGCAGAAATACCGGATTTAGTCTGGGGTTAGACTAAATCCGTTCCTTGTATTACATTGCAAAAACACCCCAAGTAAACACACTCGCTCCTACAAGGAGAGATTATGAGCGCGAGCAAAACTCGCTCCTACAAGAAGAGATTATAAGCGGAGGTCTAACTCAATCAGCTGCCAATAAACAATCTTCCAATCTGACCCTTCACGGCGGAACTCAAACCTACAATGTGCTTTGAGTTCTCTCAGATCCCGTTGCTCTCCCTTTTCCGCGTTTACATCAAGTCGAAGTGTTACTGCCATTTTACGGGCATGTGTCACATCTACCTCTATATCATTGAATATGAATTCAAGTGAGACGTATTCCTCAAAAAGTTGTGTCATCGCCGGAACGACATCTTCATAATTTTCGGGAATAATACCTGATGCGACACCGAAGAGTGTAGCAGGATCGTCTGCAGCGACGTAAGTCTCCGAAAAGAGTGCCCGGATCGCCTCAATGTTCTCCATATCCAGGGATTCAAGGAGGTCGGAAAAATTGTCAAAGAATTCTTGGATCTCTACTGCTGGATCCTTCAGTGGTGTCAAAGCAACATCCACAACTAAGCGTTCCTGATTGAGCACGAACGGTTCGTTATAGGATTTGTAATCTGCATCTTCAACAATTAGCGTGTGCGCATCACCGTAAACAATACCTTGAAAAGAATAGACCCCCTCCACACCAGTTTCAACTGACGACTCTAACAGTTTTACAATAGCCCCCGGAATAGGGTTTCCTGTCCCAGCATCGGTAATGGTGCCAGAAACTGTACCGTACGCAAGCACGACCGGTTTTTCAGGTTCAGGTTCAGGTTCAAGTGGATCTTCAGCCTTTTCACATGCAGAAATACATACCACGAATAATAAAAATAAAACTATTTTTTGGGGTATCATAGTTTATATCACTCCTTAAATATAAGCGTTGTCCGGCGAGGTCTCTGCCGCGCTGCTGCACGTTTTCAACGCAACTCCTTCAATCAAAAAACTTCCCAAGTGTCTGTGAATTCGGCGGTTTCGTGAGTAGCGAAACGATTATCAAGGTGACAGACGAAATAACGATTAGGATCGTAACAGGCATAATTCCAGTTCCACCCACAGTGTATCCGGGGGTCTGCCAGTTGCGGAGAAAGAAATAGAGCCATAACAGAATAACGCTTATAATCGCGGCGAATACTCCGCTTTTTGTACTCCGCCGCCAGAACAGTGCCGCTACCACAATCGGAAAAAGCCCCGAAAACCCTGTGAATGACCAGATCGCGAGCCTAAAAATGCTCGGTGTCGCAATGAGAGAGATTAGATAAGTGATGCAAAGCACACCGCTGACAAACAGTCGTCCGACCCATACCCGCTGTTTCTCGGAAAACGCCTCTCGACGATAATGCCCAATAATATCATGTGTGAACATGCTCCCAATAGCGAGTGATTGTGAGTCGAGCGACGACATAATCGCCGCGAAGACACCTGCGCCTAAAAACCCCGCTAACACACCGGGCGCGTGCATACCGATCATCTGAATCAGCACATTGTTTGCTTGCGATCCCTTTAAGCCCGGAACATCTACATTTCCTAATATTCCGAGCAGCACGCTCGGAATCCACACAATTGCGATACACAATGGATACAGGATAATTGCATAACGGAACGTCCCGACATCTTTTGCGGTTAGAAAATGTGAGAAGATATGTGGGAACATACCGACACAGAGCGGAATACAGAGGTATGTCAATAGTTCTAACGGTTTAATATGCTCCGCCTGCATCAGCAAACCCGTGTCAACTTTAGAGATTGCGTTTGCAAAGCCGCCCATCCGATTTGTGATAACAAAGAAGGTAATACCTCCGAGTGTCATGAAAACGAGTGTCTGGAAGGTATTCACCCAAGCGGTGCCTCGCATCCCGCTGTAGGTAACGTAACAGAGCACAACAGCACAGATGAGTAAGCCGCCAGCCCATTGTGGAATTTTTCCATCTGTGAGGGTCGCCAATGTCCCTCCGCCGCCCATCACTCCGATCAGTAGATACGGTATAAGCAGCAACACAAATAAAATAAAGAGCAATAGTCCTATGCCATCGGACTCCCAGCGGTCTCGGAAGTACTGCGCCTGTGTTACATAGCCGAATCGTTTTCCTATTCGCCATAAGCGGGTCCCGATAAAGAGGAACACACACGGTACAACGATCGCAGAAGAAGAAGCCATCAGCGCAAAAACACCGATACCTCTGTGATAGGCTTCACCGGATGCCCCGAGAATCGAGAACGCTGTCATATTCGTACCGAAAAGCGTCATCAACAGGATAAACCAATTGATAGTCCGGCTCGCGACGAAGTAGTCTTCTCCAGTATTTCGGAAAAGTTTATGACTCAAAACACCGAGAATCAACACCACAGCAAGGTAGGAAAAAATAACAACAAGACTCATTTCTGTCCCCAGTCCTTTCTCGCTTTGACGAAAGCGGCCATCAGCAACGCTGCCACAAGGCAGTAACCGATATGATAGAGCAACCCTACCGGTAACCCTAAAACAATTTGCGGTGTTTGCCAGAACCAGAAATCGTTGTGAAGAAAAAACAGTAGGACGAGCAGACAGTACAACACCCATCTAATTGGGCTTTTCATGGTGTGTCTCCTTTATTCGCCAATTATAATAGAAAATGGCAATACCTGCGAGCATTACTATTCCATGAATCCACACAAACTGAACGTCGGTCGGGATAAAAAAGAGAATGAGTGCAGCGGCAAACAGAATACCGCGTGTCCATAGGGCTAACCTGTTAAAGACATAACCAGCAATCGCAGCCGCAAAGATAACAGTGCCAACCAGCGTGAGAGAGAAAGTCCCGAAAACTGTCCATAAACCTGGTATACCACCATCGCTATTCAGCCAGAGTAACGCGGGGCGCAGGACAAACGCGTAAGGCAACGCGAAACCGACGAGCGCGAACCTGAAGGCTGCAAACCCTGTCGCCATTATCCCGGAACCTGCGATTGCAGCCGCAGCATACGCCGCCAATGCAACAGGTGGGGTCACCATCGACATCATCCCGAAATAGAAGATAAAAAAATGCGCCGCGAGCGGAACAACGCCCAAATCCAGAAGCACGGGACCCACTAAGATCGCCATCAGCAGATAACAGACCGATGAAGGCAAGCCCATCCCAAGGATAATTGTCGAGATCATCAGAAAGAACAGTGCTAACACGAGGTTAGTGGATGCAAGCGGTAAAAGCACCGATGGCAACTTACTACCGATACCCGTCAGTGTCACGACCCCTAAAATGATACCAACGCATGCTGCAGCCGCAATCAACGAAACGCCACTCTGCGCTGCCCGTTCACAAGGCGATATTAAAAAGTTGACCCCTTGCCTCAAATCCGAAACACCAACACCCGTTTCAGCGGTAGAGGGGCGTCCACGTATTCGACGTATCAGGTAGCCCAACAGCGTTATTGCGATAACTATTAATAGACTCCAACTCACCGCGCGGAACGCTGTAGCACCTATTAGCAAAACACCGATGAGCGTAACAAACGCAGCGAGAAAGATAAACCCTTGCAGCGTCAAAAGTTTTCCATGCTTTTCTTCCTGCACCGTGTCTTGCGTTTCGTTAGGACTGTCTGATGTTTCATCATCCGCCAGATTTGAAGATTGCCTGTCAAACTCCACTGACTTTTTCATCGCAAGTTCTCGGCTCGCGAACTTCGCAGAAAAGTGTACCATACACAACATACCAGTATAATAAAGGATAGCTGGTAGTAGTGCCGCCCTGATGATCTCCAAATAGGTGACAGCAGGCTCCACGATTTCGAGCATCATATATGCGGCTGCCCCCATGATCGGTGGTACTAATGCGCCGCCAGAACTCGCCGCGGCTTCAATGCCACCTGCTATCGTAGGCGGAAACCCAGAGCGTTGCATCAGCGGAATCGTAAAGGTTCCAGTCGTCGCCGTGTTTGCTACGGCAGAACCCGACAGTGATCCCATCATACCGCTACTCAGCACAGCAACCTTGGCAGGCGCGCCTGCACTCGTACCGAATACGCGCCTCGCCAAATCCAAGACATAACTGGTTGCTCCCGTCCGTTCGAGCAACGTACCGAACAGGACAAATAGGAACACATACGTGAACATTACCCGAAGCGCGATGCCAAATGTGCCTTGACTGTGTAAAAAAGTTTGACTGATAATACGTTGAACGGAATACCCACGATGTGGAAACAACCCATCCGGCATAAACTGCCCAAAACCAGCATAGAGAAGAAATGCGAGAGAAAGTAGCGGGAGTGTCAGACCAATAGAACGGCGCGTCGCCTCTAATACTAAAATAAGTCCGATTCCACCGACGATGTAATCCAGTGGCAATTCTGCACCAGCGCGATCACCGAGGGATTTATCGTCTAACCAGAAGCCTTGAAAAATCGGTTCTGTTTGCACTACAACGTAGCCGAAGCAGGCGATCACACTGCCTATAAACACAACATCAAGCGTTTGAAAAACAGGGTTGTCCGCGAAACGTGGATGAATAGGGTACCTCAAAAATACCACTATTAACCCCAACATCGCGAAGAGTGCTAACTCTGATTGTGGTGCGAGCTGCGGGTAATTGACCTCGGCTAAGATAAAGAGACACAGCAGCACCGAGACTATTAGAAAGATATTATCTTTTATTTTTTGTCTCAATAGGTTGACCGACTCTGATTTTTGAGTTTGCCGACAAGGCTTGGACTTCCACCTGTTTTCAAGGCGAATAAGGGGATACCCGAAATTTCTTTAAGTTTAGCAGGAAATAAGGGGAAAATCAAGGGAAAAGGAGAACTGTATCTGGCAAAAAAGGATGGTAGCCAGATATCACCCTCATAAAAACTGAAGGTAACAATCCGAATTTACCACTAATTTTTTAGACTTAAAGAGGGAAACATTTGGGAAAAAGGTTTAAGAAAATGAGGAAAAGCGGTTTCCTATAGGTTGGGTTGAGCGGTAAGGAGATTTCTTGTGAAATTCTTGCTATATTTCTGTTGTTTGTCAATTGTTCTTACAGGTTGTGGTTCTAAAGGTTATGAGAATATACCACATGATCCGCTACATCTTCAGGCGAAAGTAGATGCTGAATCGGATGCCAAAAGCGATGTCAATTTACCGGCTTATTTTGGAGCAGGCATGAGTGCACCTCTCGCTGCAGGGATGTGTGCTTTGATGACAGGATGTATCGCTGACTTGCACTTTGGACATAGGCAGCCCGAACCTTCATACATAATCGCCTCAATGAGTGCTGCAACGGTCTTCAGTCTGCTGACTCGATATTATATGCGTCTCCATCCACCGAATCCGCCACCTGAAAGATTGATCGGAAAATCGCCTGAATACGTTAAGTTTTACGCCGATGCTTATCGGGCGAAAATGCGATCGTATCAAATTAAATCAGGGGCCGCAGGATCCGCTTTTGGTTGCCTAACCCTAACCGGTGGGACCATTATTATTTTTGTCGGTGTGGTTGGTATAGATGACTAAACTTCACGACGACACACCAACCCAAGCAGAGATCGTCAAGATTGGAGCATTTCCATGACTTTATTCAAGAGAAAACAGAAAATGTGTGTGTTAGCCGTTTTTTGCTTGGCTGTCCCCGTCCTATCTTCATGCGGCGATTTGCAAGACGAAGCACCTGATCCCGAAATACTCGACCTCTTTGAGACGTTTTTTCGCTATAAGTTTGAAAATAATGCCTCCGCACAAAAACAAGATGCCGAAGCGTATTTCTTGGAAATTGACGGAGAAGATCCTTCACCAGAATTTCTTGCGCGGTTTAAGGGACACTCGCCACCCGTAAAGAAGGGTTCGGAATTTGTAATGGGGGGCAGTATCGTGATTGAAGGAGAAGTTCCAATGGAGGGGAATGGTCTTCTATTCCGAATTGACAGTTACCAATGGATTGGTTTGTTTGGAAATTGTGTTAAAATTTCTGGCGGATACTCCGAAGGCAATCTTAGCGCGTCTTGGGCTTCATACATTTGGATCAGAAGAAAAGGAAAGTGGGAATTGGAATTTATTGGTGACAGAGCAATCGCATAGAACAGGACGCGACAACTACTTGCAAGCTTTTATTCAGAAAGAGACAGATGTTCCGCTCAACCCAACCTACAAGATTCAAAATCTTCTATCAAACTCACGTTAAGTACTAATATCTTCTTCGGTTTGCCGCGCCTTTCGAGTTGTGCCTTTAAACACAGCGTAAAGATACCAGAATGCAGGCACTAACAGCACACCGCCTACACCCAACACAATCAGTACCGGACGCAGCACAGCATCTGGCGCGGCTGTGTTTGAAAAGGTTAAATCAGGCGTGACGAGCGATGGATACTGTGCCAACCCCCAACCGAAAACGATCAACGTAACCTGTATCGGGACAAGGATACGCGCAAGCCGAAATTGACGGTTCCAAATCGTCCAGATTGCCCACAATGCCACGGCACCAGTTAAAATAT